>JAHHJO010000557.1:0-3873 GCA_018680275.1 Bacteroidia bacterium | reverse complement strand
GGGACTGGGGGACGGGAACAACAAAGTATCTTACTGAAATATCATTGATTAGCCCAGCATTCTATCAGTGCAATTTGTTCATCGGTCAACATGGTACCTGATTCAGGGGGAGGCATAGATCGGTTTGAAGCTCTTTCATAGATTCTGTCCTTCAGTGCTTCAATTTCACTTGTCTTAGACATATTTGGCTCCTGGGGCCCTCCATGACAGGCACTAACTGCACAATTGCGTCCGATGATATCATAGACCAATTGAGGATTCACGAATTGTTCAATCATGACACTGGTCATTATCTCACAACCTGATTCGTCTGAAACTGCTATTTGATAATTGCCAGCTTCAAGGTTTTCAAATACGCCTGTCGTATTGGGTGTTTGTCCATTCATACTGTATGTTACAACACCTGTTGTGCCGGTGGTCAGAATTTCTATGCCACCCGAACCAGGGTTACTACAGTCTTCATCCTGGATATTAGTAGTGACCTGGAAACTGTCTGTATTTTCAATAGTAATATTATTTGAAAACTGGCAATCTTCAGCTAATTTGATGACCAACTGATAGGTACCTGCTGTAAGACCGGTGAATAAACCGTCTTCCTGGAAGATACCTGATCCTATGCTGTATTCAGGCATAAATTCATCTGACGATACTAATACTTCAAATGAACCTGTACTCGATCCACATACTGTATTTTCGATCGATATGATCTCTACATTCAGCGTTTGCGGGCAGGAGGAATTATTGTCATTGTCGGATGAACAACCATTGAACAAAAATACTAATGTCAGGAAGTATAGAAGTGTTTTTTTCATCGTGTGGATTCTTGGAATAAAATTAAAATTATTTGGGGATTTGGCTTTAGGTTTCAGGCGGGGACGCCTGAAACAACCAAATAGGGACGCCTGAAACAACCAAGCAAAAGATATCTAATATTCTGAATCCTCCGATACACCCTGGTAAAAACTCTTGTCTACAACCATGATCACTGTGAGCATAATCACATCTATAAACATGCTGAAGTAGGATGAGAATTCCATACCTGCAAGTATATATGACGAAGAATTATCTTTGGAATAAATATATACTTTTAATGCAGCATAGAGCAGACTGGCTATCAATGTACCGATCGCGATTGGAATAGTGAATTTTGTTTTGTAAAAAAACAAGATACCTGAAATCAGGAAGAGGATAGCAATAATCAAGCCTGCCCATCCCAATCTGACAGACCAAAGTTTAAAGTAATCTGTCAT
This sequence comes from Bacteroidia bacterium, assembly GCA_018680275.1. Taxonomy (GTDB): domain Bacteria; phylum Bacteroidota; class Bacteroidia; order Chitinophagales; family Saprospiraceae; genus RFSX01. Next base: position 2,623 of record JAHHJO010000557.1, on the reverse strand, counting down.
ATGCATCATACCCTTTATGGTTTTTGCAAGATTGACCCCGGTACCGGAACTGTCTGTTACTACTGAGTCAGAAAAAGTTTCCAAAACGATAATATCTGTTGAATCCAGTTTTTCAGATTCGAGTTCTGTCTCCATATTGTCTATTATAGCTCCGGCCATTTCTTCCATCTCGTTTGTATTGATCATTTTGAGATTATTAACAGCTCCGCATCCTGCAAAAAGGATCATAAAAATTGCTACTGTGGTTGCCCATGATGGTCTGGTATGCATAATTTGAGTTTAGTGATCCAAATATTCAATGTATGTCATTTCAATCTATGTATTTCAGATAGATTTAGGGATTCTAATCGACAAAACACCTGAAAAATCAGAGTATGGCTTATCTGGATATAATAATAGATGGAAATGGTAGCTGTATTTCAAGATAAGAGGCTTGAATCAACCAACGGCTTAGGTTTTTTCAAGCACTACAGCATATCCCTGGCCTACTCCAATACACATGGTTGCCAGTGCGTACCTGACATTTTTTTCATGTAATTCAAGAGCAGCGGAGTAAGTGATTCTTGTTCCGGATGCACCAAGAGGATGACCAATAGCAATAGCACCACCATTCGGATTGATCCGGTGATCGTTATCTGCCATTCCCATTTCACGGATACAGGCCAGTGACTGTGCTGCAAAGGCCTCGTTGAGTTCAATGACTCCCATATCATCCAGGGTAAGACCTGCTTTGCTGAGAGCTTTTTTGGAAGCTTCAACCGGACCGATACCCATTATTCGGGGCTCCACACCTACGACAGCCGAGCTTTTGATCCTGGCAATCGGGTTCAGGTTATATTTTTTAACTGCGTCATAGGATGCAACGATTACTGCAGCAGCACCGTCATTGAGGCCTGAGGAATTGCCGGCCGTTACTGTACCGTCTGCTTTGAATGCAGGTCTGAGTTTCCCGAGTATTTCAGGAGTCGTTTTTGGTTTTATGAATTCGTCTTTGTCAAAAAGGATATACTTTCCTTTTCCTAGCGGAATGGTTACTTCAGTAATTTCATAAGTAAATCGACCTGAATCTTCAGCTTTCTTGGCTTTCATTTGAGAATGGTAAGAGAATTCATCCTGGTCTTTCCTGCTTATATTGTATTTCTCAGCGAGATTTTCTGCTGTGATGCCCATGCCATCCGTACCATACATCGCTTCCATCTTATTATTGATAAATCGCCATCCAAAACTACTGTCATACATTTGAGCATCCCGGCCAAAAGCCTGGGAAACTTTAGAGATTACCCATGGTCCTCTTGTCATATGTTCTACACCACCGGATATAAAAATATCACCATCTCCTGCCTGAATAGCGCGGTGTGCATGGATAATGGCAGACATTCCTGATGCACAAAGCCTATTTACCGTTTCACCCGGTACTGACCAGGGAAGTCCTGCCAGGAGTAATGCCATACGGGCTACATTTCGATTGTCTTCTCCTGCCTGGTTGGCACACCCAATAATAACATCGTCATATGCATCAACCGGGATATCTGCATTCTGATTGACGAGATCTTTTATGATGTGTGCAATAAGATCATCTGTTCTCATTGGTGCTAAAGTGCCGCGAAATTTTCCGAAAGCGCTTCGACCACCGTCAATAATAAATGTCTCTTTTGCCATATTCTGTGTTTCTGTTGCTAAGTTCTAAAAAAGACAGTTAATGTGTTTTAATTAGCCGACTTTCTTTGAAGCTTATAATTGTAAAAGGCTGATATTTTCGCCTTTTTCAAGTTATATCATATTTCGGCCAGATGCACTAAGGATATTTAGATATTTTTGACAATAGCGGCTGTGTTTGTGACCATTTTCGACGAAGCTTTTTAATTCCTTGAAAAAAGTAAATATCTTTTGATCCTGTTAAATTGCAATATGAAATACCTCGCATTATTTTTTTTCTTTATTGGCTTTAGTTTTGGACTGGTTGCACAGCATGAAAACATAAATCCATGTGGAACACCTCCATTCAAATCAGACTGGTTAAAAAAATATCAACTCAATCCAAAAGCTTTCAATACCAAGAGCGCGGAGATTATTCATGTACCTTTTACAGTCAGCCTGGTTGGTCAGAATGATGGTGAAGGAAGAATGAATGAAAGTAAATTACTGGATAACCTTTGTACGCTTAAGTCAGATTTTGAACAATCAGATATCAGGTTTTATCTAAAAGAACCGATAAGGGAAATCGATGACAGTGATTTTTATGTCCATGAGGATGTCATATCGGGAGGACTTAAAATGCATCAGTATAATGTAGACGGTGCCATCAATTGTTACCTTGTTGACGATGCTGCCGGTAATTGCGGTTATAACCTGCCATGGGCAGGTGTTGCGGTCCAGGAAGCCTGTGCCGGGCCAACTGATCATACCTGGGCCCATGAAATGGGCCATGCTCTTAGTGTTCAACATCCTTTCCTTGGCTGGGAAGGCGGGGTCGGTCATGATGGGAGTAATCCACATGATTTTAGTGATCCTGCCCCTGAATTTGTCACATACAATTATACCAGTTTCAAAGATTCATTAATTCTGGATACCATAATTGTTGATACTGTTATGGTTGAGAAACTGGATGGTTCTAACTGTAATG
>JAHHJO010000151.1:0-11353 GCA_018680275.1 Bacteroidia bacterium | reverse complement strand
CTCCATACAGGTGGTTTAATTAACGAATATTATCAGCAATTAAACTATGAGAACATTGCTTTTATTGTGCATTGTCGGGAGTTTCGACAACTCTTTTCCAATGATAGGATTTGCCAAAAATCGGTTTGCCAATGTATCCCCGGACATTCAGTGTATGCTCATCTTCAAAACTAACCAACGCCTTATATCGTTTACCGGTTTTGGGATTCAGAATCTGACCGCCTTTCCAGGTTCCATCATGCTGCCTTAGTCCTTCTAGAAGATCGATATCCAGTAAAGACATACCTTTTTCATCTCCCTGGCATTTTTCACAGGATTTTATGCTTGCAGAAGGGAGGAATTTTACGACCCTGGCCGATAATACACCCTCATCCACAGTTATCCGAATTACTGATTTTGCATTACCGTCATCATCAATGTTTTTCCACAGACCTTCAGGATTCTGTGCCTGGATGGCAGAATTGAAAATTATTGCCAGGCAAATCGTTATGAAATATTTACAATTAATATTCATCATCAAATGATTCCTGATCCAGGTGATCTCCCGGATGCCAGAATAAAACTTCAAAATTCTTCACTTTATTGTTAACTATTTCAACCCCTTCGCTTTTAAGTAATTCTTCCATCATTGTGGGTGTTGGAAATTGATTTCTTCCGGATAACTCACCTTTCCTGTTCACTACCCGGTGTGCAGGAATACCTGTGTGCCCACATTTATTTAATGCCCATCCTACCATACGTGCAGAACCCAGGGCCAGGAAATCAGCAATAGCCCCGTAATTGGTGACACGCCCAAACGGGATGAGCTCTGTCACTCGATAAACCTGGTCAAAATAAGTGGGCGTTTTCTTAGTTTTCATTCTTATCCAAAATAAGCCAACTGACGCCTATTGACAAATAATTCATATCCACATTTATCCCGGTTCCGAAAGAAAAGTCAAATTGAAGCGTATCATTCAGTAAATAAGTAAATCCTGTATCCATATTTGACAGATGAGTCTCATTATCTGCCTCACCATAGCTTTCTATATAATATCCAATCTTATCATTAAGCCCAATACCTAGTGCCAATGAATAGGTAAACAGACCTTTATCAAAATAATCGTACCCGAGATTATAACTCAGGTTAAAACGGTCTGACAGGGTATGTGCAATTGCCAGCTTATTAATTGAAGCATAAGATCCCTGGCTGAATGACTCCCCGGTTCCTGAAGGAAATACAAGATGACTTAGTATGGCTATTTCGGTTTTACCATTCCTGTAAAACTGGTATTTAAATCCAGCCTGAATATCTCCAAAACCTGTCTGGCTAATCCTTTTTTCGTCAGATTTTAGCTGCATGAAATCATATGTTAATCTCAATTCCAGATTTTCAAACAAACCATAGCGAAACAAATTTGTCGGCGACAGGATCTCTCTGAAATCTTCTCCTTCATGTGAAACAAGTATGCCCGATTCCAATTGAAATGCATTTTTGGGTACAGCGGTTGCGGATTCTGTTTGATCTGGTCGATCCGTTACTATTTCCTGGGAAATTAGCGGAATGGACATAAATGCAATGACAAGGAGACTAACAAGTAAGCGAAACATAAGCTTTTTTGTAACAAGATATAAATTTTTAGGTTAATCTAAATTTTATTTTATGCTAATTTAAATTATGCCTTAAATTTCGCTTAGTTCTGCCTTCCCGGAATTTATCCTGAAACTTTTACCAATCCGTTGCCCTACAGAAGGTCGTTTGACAGTTTCTGAATAAAGAAAATCAGCCTGGCAGGATTCAGGTGTTATTTTCAGTTTTATATAACCATGGTCCCTAAGATTAACATACTTGAGATGAGGATTGAAATCCTTGTACCTGGATTCAAAATATTTCACTGAATCCATCTCATAATATTCATTTGTGTTGGCAGAATTAATACTTTGAGCCACAAATTCCACTGCAATATTATCATCAACTTCTTCAGTACCATCCATATCCGTTTCAAACGCAAAGGAACTATGATAGTCTCCTGTCAGGAAAATGATGTTATCCAGCTTCTTTTCCTTTATATAATCCACCAGTTTTTTCCTTTCAACAGGATATCCGTCCCAGCCATCCATATACCTGCCTATACCTTTTTTCAGATCATTGATCATCGGTCCGAAAGGGACCTGGTTGCCGATAATCTTCCAGGTATGATCATCGGAAAGTCCATTGCATAACCAATCAAATTGTTGGTTCCCTATGATGTGTCGGTCTGGATCACGAAAGTTTGCGGATGCCATATCTTCTACCTGCTCCGTTCGCCCGGTTATCCGAGTATCCAGCATCAACAAACTGGCCAGTGAACCAAATTCAAAACGACGGTATAGCTCTTCAGTTTCCCTGATTGGCATCCATTCGTAATAGGCTTGTTTGGCCCATGCCATTCTCTGGCTCCATTCACCTTCTCCTTCATTATGATTCTGAGCGCCCTCTCTATATGAATTATTGGCTGATTCATGATCATCCCAGATAGCGATAAATGCATGTTGTTGATGTGCAGCCATGAGGTCGGCATCTGTTCTGTACTGCGAATACCTGTACCTGTAGTCAGATAATGTTTTTATTTCAAGTGGTGGGTAATTGATCCGCCCCAGGGTTGTATCCCCGTATTCCCCGGGTGCATATTCATAGATATAGTCTCCCAGGTGGACAACAGCATCCAGGCTTTTGTCAAAGGACATCAACCTGTAATTATTGAAGTATCCCCATTCATAATTACTGCAAGAGGCGAAAGCCAGGTTAATCCTTCCCTGACTGTCTGAACCGGAAGTTCTTGTATGACCAATTATCGATTTTTTGCCATCATATATAAACCTGTAGTAATAATCCGACCCCGGGTCAAGATCACCAACATCAACCTTTACAGTATAATCTCTTGTACCAGATGTTTTAACCTGGCCGTTCGAAACGATATTTGTCATTTCAGAATCGGTGGCCATTTCCCAGTCAACTATAATTTCCTGATTATGACCAACACTTACCCTTGTCCAGATAATCACAGAATGGCTCAAGGGGTCTCCGGAGGCCACGCCATGATAAAACGGTCCCAGTTCCGGGTCAAAGAGTTTCAAGATCTCAGGAGGTTCATCCAATCCCTTTTCAAGGATCATGGCATCTGTTGAATCACTTTTATCATTACAGGAAAGAAAAGCTGCCAGCAACAAAAAGGAGAGAAGTGTTCGGATCATTAGTTTTAATTTATCATACAAGGTACACAGAAAGGGCTGTCAGTTGAAGACTTAAGCGATAGTTTATGATTAATTTTGTCACGAAAACTTGAACCTGTGATTGACCGAAAACTTATTGCTCAGAATATTACAAACCTTACCGATGCCCGCTATTTTGCGGCTTGGGGCATTGAATACCTCAGCTTTAACCTGAATTCCGAATCACCATACTATATCCCTATGGAAAAAGTGAAAGAAATCAGGGATTGGGTAGAAGGACCAAAGATTCTTATTGAATCCAATTCAATTGAATTTACAGATCTCTCCGATGGCCATATTTTGGACAACATTTACAGTTCCCTGCCTTTCAGCAAACCAGCATTCTACAGGATACCCTTTACAGAACTTAAAAAAGGCCTGTCATCAGGACATTATATTCTGAAGCTGGCAACTCAGGATATCGAAGAATTTAATGCACTTGACCCCTCCTTTTATTCTGATATAGACTTGTATTTGGATATCACTGACCTTCCCCTGGACTCCATGGCCTCATGGAAGGACTTTGGTCTTGTCCTTCAAGGTGGCGAAGAAGAAAAGGTTGGTGTAAAAAGTTTTGATGAATTAGATGATCTGTATCATTTGTTGATTGATTAATATCATCATTATTTTTATTTAGATTTAATCCAATTAATTTGGATTGTTTTTAATTTTATGCTTGGAAACAATTCAAATGAAACATTTAAAAATCATCTTTTTTATATTTTCTGTTCTTGCATCAGGACAGCTTTTTTCACAAACCACCATTGATTTTAACGAGGAAAACTCGGGTAATCTTTACATTAAATTATACGGGCACGTTGATTATAACCATAAAATTGAATCCGGTGTGCGTCACGCCGGAAAAATGGATGTGCACAGGCTTGTTACCCTGTTTGGTTATCAATTCAGTCGAAAAACCCAGTTTGTATCTGAAATTGAAGTCGAACATGTCAAGGAGATCTTCATTGAACAGGCCTTTGTCAAGCACCGTATTACACGTAGTATAAATCTTAAAGCAGGCTTGCTTATTGTACCAATGGGATTTGTAAATGAAAGTCATGAACCCACTTTTTTCTATAGCGTTGAAAGACCTCTCCTGGATAAAAACATTATTCCATCTACCTGGAGAGAAATAGGACTGGGAATATCAGGCTTGTTGCAAAACCATAACCTGAAGTATCAATTATACCTGGTCAATAATCCAAATGGATTTGACGGAGAGGCAAAAATTAATGGCGCCAAAGGAATTCGTTCGGCAAGGCAAAAAGGCGCAGAATCAATCGTAACCGGCTTACCCGGAATTTCAGGGCAACTTGAATATTATGGCTTTGAAAACATGAGGATTGGTTGGTCGACTTACTATGGTAAAACAAATACTTCACTGTATGATGATTTTGATGTCATTGATGATTTCTCCACCTCGGTTATTGACAGTTCAACAGTAACAATGCATATGAATACTTTGCATTTTGAATACACATCAAACAAATTAACAGCAAGGTACCAACATACTTTCAGTGCCTTTCGTAATGCCGATCGATACAATCAGTTTACAGGCAGTGACGTGCCTGAGCTGATGCATGGTTTTTATACCCTGGTAGCATACAATGTATTGAACGTGGAACGACAGAGCCTGGAGCCCTTCTTTCGTTATGCACATTTAAACAATCATCTGAACATACCGGATGGAATGGACAAGAAAGATGAATTAAAACAAAACATCTATACGATCGGGGTCAACTACAAACCTGATCCAGGTGTCGTCTTCAAAGTGGATTTCCAGTTTTATGAAAGAGGCAATGGCAGTTCTTTTCAGCAATTTAATACAGGTATAGGTGTATGGTTTTAATTTTTTGCATACTGTTGCTTAATGGCTGGAGTCAAGATAGTTTGCTTGACCAGTACCAAAAACAGACATTGAAAATTGTAGAGAAGCAATTCAATATCAAGGAAGTTGCCTTAAAAAAAGAGGATTGCAATTTTGGAGAGTTGTTCAGGGTTATGGATAAAACAGATCATACAGGTTTTATACTCCTTTCAGAAGTTGCAGCATGCAACCTGGGCGGATGTCATCAATACAGTGAAATAAAAAAGACCTATGCTTCAGAGTTTTTTGATTTGCTTGTCATTACAGACCTGGAAATGAATATTAAACATCTGAAAATTTTAAACTACTTCTCTGAATTTGGCTACCAGGTCACTTCAAAAAAATACCTCAAAAAATTTACAGGAAAAAATGTTTGTGATTTTTTGGATGACACGGATGAGATTGATATTGTTTCCGGTGCAACCATATCAAGTTATGCCCTGGAAGGAAAACTTGCCCAGCTTTGTAATTATTAAATCCTATTTCCAGCTTCCTGCATAGGCAAGATGTACGCCACCCCTGGCTGAAAGTAAGTCATACTTGAGTCTCGTGGCTTGTTTTATATGCAGGTAATCATGGGCAAGCCAATTATTTAGAAAATGGTGCCCGTTGAGCTTACCTAAGCTGGGGTGTTCATAGAAATTATCCAATGTTGCCGGGTCAATGGTCTCAAGGAATTCAAGTGAAGCCTGCCTTTCATTTATAAACTCTTTGATTTTACTTTCATAATCCTGAGTACTATAAGAACGCTCAATGACCCACTGAACCGGATTTATACCGGGTGGCTGACCTGCTTCATTATTTACAACAAATTGTAATCTTCTTCTGAAATCTTCCCTTTCCTCATCAACCAGGTGACAAATAATTTCTAAAAGTGACCATTTATCATCACTCTGTTTCCAGTTATATAAACCAGGATTCAAATCATTGAAAATTCCTTTAAAGACGGTAAAGTTTTCTTCAAACCGGGCAATAAAGTATTCCAGGGGGAGATTCATGAGAGTAATTTTCTGACAATGGTTGAAATGGTTTTCCCATCTGCTTTCCCTGCCAGTTTCTGTGTTGCCATCCCCATAACTTTTCCCATATCCTTCATGCCTTCAGCACCTGTCTGAGTGATAATATCCTGCAAAACGGGCGTCAGTTCTTCTTCGGACATTTGCTCAGGAAGATATCTTTTTAGAATCTCTATTTCTTCACGCTCAACAACCGCCAGGTCTTCTCTCTCTTGCTTTTCATAGATATCCAGGGAATCCTGCCTTTGCTTGACGAGTTTTTGAATCAATTTGATTTCTCCTGCTTCATCAAGCGCTTTCCCGGATCCATCGGTTTTTACCAGCAGAATAGCCGCTTTGATTGCGCGAATACTTCGTAAGGCTGCCTGATCTTTACTTTTCATGGCCTGTTTTAAATCCTGCATTACTTTTGCTTCAAGACTCATATTATTTTTGTTTTTGTGCTATCAATGTAATATTAACAAAATCCTCTACAGTTAGTTCCTCGGGTCTTTTCTGAAATATCGGATCTTCGGTATTATCAAATATAGATTTTAGTGTGTTCCTGAGTTTTTTCCTTCTTTGCTGAAATCCTGTCTTAATAATCCTGGAAAAAAGTTTTTCATCGCAAGGCAATTGATAATTGTCTTTCCTTGTAAGGACTATGACTGATGAATTGACTTTTGGGGGTGGCGAAAAAGCCTCTGGTGGAATATTAAATATCTTCTCAGCCTTATAAAATGCTTGTGCCCGCACACTCAAAATTCCGTTGGTTTTACCCCCGGGACCGGCACAGATCCTTTCAGCGACTTCTTTTTGAAACATTCCGATCATTTTCGGAATCATCTCAACATTCTCAATCATTTTGAATATGATCTGTGAAGAAATATTATATGGGAAGTTGCCAACCAGGTTAAACGCGGCACCATTAAAAACATCCTTGGGGTCAAGCCTGAGAAAATCTTTATGGATGATCCTTGATGGATGAAGAAATGTCCTCAGAATATTGACCATATCCTCATCGAACTCTACAGCTTTGAAATCGGAGTATTCCAAATAGAGTTGCTCTGTAAGTATACCCTGGCCAGGTCCGACCTCCAGCAGCGGTGTATCCTTTTTACAATGTTGATCTATCAGGGATACTATCCGGTAAATGACCTGATTGTCTTTTAAGAAATGCTGCCCCAGATGTTTCTTCGCTTTCAAAATTTAAAGCATTAATATTTTATCTTCGCAAGATCAAACTTTAAAAAGGATATGTCAAAAATAAAGATAGGTATTACGATAGGAGATATGAACGGGATAGGACCAGAGGTTATTATCAAAGCACTGGCACATCCTAAAATGACTGATTTTTTCATTCCGATTATTTACGGATCATCCAAAATAATGTCCTATCACAAGAACATTGTCAAGGATCCCAATTTCACCTATGTGTCAATAAGGCATGCAGACAATGCAGCTTATAACAAGGTTAACGTTATGAATGTGACCGAGGACAACATCAATATCACACTTGGACAAGCCACAGAGGAGGGTGGAAAAATTGCATACCTTGCCCTTGAAAAAGCTGTAGAAGATGCCCAGGCAGGAAGGATTGATGCTATTGTAACTGCACCGATTAACAAGGCAGCCATGGAGATGGCAGGTTTCAAGCATGTCGGTCACACCGAATTTTTGACGGAAGCTTTTGCTGCTCCCGAATCAGTCATGACCATGGTTTCTGAAGATGTCATCATCTCGCTGGCTTCAAATCATGTTTCAATGAAAGATCTTCCGGAAGCTACAAACAAGAACAAGATCATTCGTAAGTTAAAGGTCCTGAGCAAGGCATTGAAGCAGGATTTTGCACAGGAAAAACCAACAATTGCTGTTTTGGGCCTTAATCCTCATGCCGGTGATAAAGGAGTCATTGGCACCGATGAAGAAGATTACATTATACCAGCCATCAAGGAAGCAAAAAACAACGGTGTTCTGGCTTCCGGCCCTTATTCTGCAGATGGATTTTTTGGTACTGGCGGTTTCAAGAAAGTAAATGCCATTCTGGCGATGTACCACGACCAGGGACTCATTCCATTCAAACTATTGTCTTTTGGAAATGGTGTAAACTTTACTGCCGGCTTACCAGTAGTTCGGACCTCTCCCGATCATGGTACGGCATATGATATTGCTGGAAGGAATATGGCTTCTGGAGACTCGATGCGACGTGCATTGTTTTTGGCCAAAGATCTTTATAAGAACAGGGAACAATTTATAGATGATACCAAGGACCCTGTAAAAAAAGCGCCAAAGCCTCAGGAGGAAATCCAAGAGTAGGTAGTTGATTTAGACTCTAAATCGCACATTCCTAGATTGGTTTATTGCTCGTCTCTCCCCTGTGACTTCGGCAGTTCAAATATATAAATATTAATTATTCGCTGTTGAATTTTTAATTTTTTGTAATGGGTCAGGATGATAATCCAATAATGCCAGATCATACTTCTCAATTATCCTGATCAACTTTTCTGCATATAACGGATCGGTTGCATATCCAGCCTTCTTTAAGCCTGTAGCCCATGAATTATACTCTTTGACTGGTATATCAAATAAAAAACCGTAATGCTGCGTATCGCTTAAAAAATTGGAATGATCAATATATGAATCTATTACGGTCTCATAGGACCTGAAACATGATTCAATCAGATTCCCGGAATTATCCCTGTCATCATCCTTGTAATAATAGGTCTGACCTTTCCAGTATTTTTTACATTTTATTCCAAAATGATTATTGGCCTGGACAGCTAATTCACTTTGTCCGGTCCCGGACTCATGTATTGCCTGGGCCATCGTTATGCTGGCAGGTATTCCCGAACGATACATTTCTGAAACAGCAATTTCCTTGTGCGCGTCTATATAATTATAAACTCGGAGCTCAGCAGGATTCGTGCTGGCAAAAGAACCCAAAATTAGACTAAGTGTAAAGACCAGTATTCCCAAAGTTGACTTATTTATCAGATTAATACATTTTCAAAAGCTGTGCCAAGTTATTCATATGAAACTGACACCGAATAAAGCACAATATGAGATTTTTGAATCAAAACCACCCGATCACCCCTGGAAGGAACCCTGAGAACACGGAATAACTCAGCGATATCATGGATTGTCTGGATTTCATCATCCCTGCCATTATCAATATGAAAAATCAAATTTTCACCAGGATCTTTATTTATAAGATTCTCAATAAAATCATAGAAATGACTAACATCTGCAATTATTGCATTATTTGATTCATCACAATCAGAAATCAAGGCTTCGAATTGTGCACCTTCCTTTACTTCGAAATCTGCTAAAAGATCCATATCTGTTCCCGATTGAAAAAGAATATCCTGCCCGATATCAATCAGGGCATCAGATGCAATATGCTTTTTTGCAACAAAACTATCCTGTGATATGACGGAAATATTCAATGAATCACCATCACAATCCAAGAGGACACATATTTCATCAATTAATCCATCACAATTATCATCTATGCCATTGCATAATTCATTCACACCGGGATTTACCTGGTTATTGCTGTCATCACAATCCGTATTATCGAGGACATAGCCTGCTGGCGCGGTACAGGCAGTGATTGAATGATTGAAATCACCATAGGTATCACCATCATTGTCCAGGTAAAAAATTGCTGTGACTCCTTCATCTACTAAACCGTTACAATTATTATCAGCATTATCACATGTTTCCGGTGCTCCGGGATAAATACTGCCATCGGTATCATCACAATCAGTATTATCAAGAACATAACCCAGGGGTTGATCGCAATCCACAATCGCTACTGCAGGGTTTCCAAATCCGTCTCCGTCGCCATCTTCAAACCAATCAAACTGGCCAAAGTCTGGATCATCATTATCAATCAGACCGTCACAGTCATTATCAATGCCGTCACAAAGTTCAGGCGCGCCTGGAAAAACAACAGGGTTATTATCATCACAATCCGTATTATCCGGCACATAACCGGGAGGAGCAAAACAATCTGTTACAGAAACAGAAGCGTTACCGAATCCATCATTATCCAGATCCTGGTAAAAGTCGGGAACATTTATAACCCCCGGATCATCAAGATCTGTTAAGCCATCACAGTCGTTATCTACATTATCACACACTTCGTCAGCACCAGGATAGACATTGGGATTACCATCATCACAATCTGTATTATCGGCTACATATCCTGATGGTTGAGAACAGCCATCGAGTGCGACATTCGGGTCACCAAAACCGTCCATGTCTGCATCCAGGTAATAAGTACTCGTATTACCGCACCCATATTTGACAATGTTCAGGCCATATGTGATATCTGACATCATAATACATCCTGAATCAAAGAATGGATAGGTACCCCAATTACCTTCGTAACCTGTATAATTCGATCCATTGTCAGGATAGGTGTCATAGTAACCCACCAGTGAAGGTTGTGCCGGATTTGTAAGATCATACACTTTCAACCCATCTTCGTAATACGAAATATATAATGTGTCATTATGGACAAAAGGATTATGCGGTGTGACATCATTATCGGTGGTGGAAATCGGATCCTTGAATGTATATAACAACTGTATATCATTAACAGGATCGCCTAGATTTGTCAGATCTATAACCGCCATGGGTTGTCCCAAAGGAATCTCTTCTGCATAATATGCGAATGTTCCGGAATCATGATTCCAGCTGGAATGATTATATCCCGGGGAATTATAATCACCTAATAATTCAATACTGTCTAAATTGGTCATGTCCCAGACATAGTACCCCAGGTATCCATGAGAAGCATAAGCGGTGTCATTTTTGACATATACATCATGTATATAATAATTTTCAGATGGTTCGCCAGCTTCCTGGTCAAGATGAATATTATCAAGCAATGTTGGATTATCAGGCGTACTGATATCAAGGACAACCATGCCCTCAAGGGCGGTATTTGAACCAACGGCATACAGCCTGGCTGAAGTTGTGTCAATAAATATATTGTGTGCCTTGGTGAAAAATGCTGTAGTTGACAGGACATGTGTCACAGGATTGGATGGTAATCCGGACATATCAAAAATGTGAAGTCCTTCTGAACAATTATCACATACTGCATACAGATAATCGTTATACGTTTTGAAATCTCTCCACACTGTACTGTTTCCTCCATCAAATCCAAATATTCTTACAGGATCATAACAATCCGAAACATCTATAACCAGTATAGAATCTACATTGCCGAGAATAGCATATTCACTGG
>JAHHJO010000465.1:0-2622 GCA_018680275.1 Bacteroidia bacterium | reverse complement strand
CGCTGACCTTTTGACTGCCAGTCAAACGCTCTAGCCAACTGAGCTAAGGCCCCCTCTGCCCGACGAAGCTTTAGCGTAGCCGGGTCATATAATCTTTGTATAATTCTCAAACTATAGTTCTTAAATAATCCTTTGACTATTTGTTTTCTGGACTTGGCGAAGTTGCCTGTCCTGATTGAGAAAATTCATTTTCGAATATCAGGAAGCTAAGCCCCCCCTCCGCCCGGCGAAGCTTTAGCGTAGCCGGGTTATATAATCTTTTATAATTCTCAAATTACAGTTCTTAAATAATCCTTTGACTATTTGTTTTCTGGACTTGGCGAAGTTGCCTGTCCTGATTGATGTAATTAAAAGATAATTACCAAAATCAAGACCAAATATATGATACTCAGGAATTAAGTCCTAGTGATGCGAAAGGATATTTTAAGGCGTAAGTAAGAAATGTATTAATACCTATACTTCATTAACATTTAATAAATCAAAGAAGTACTATTAGTTTGTATATGGCAATACCGTTCTGCTAAAAATGAAGCATTTCATTTTTATTTGTCGCAAGATCAACTCAAGGAAGGTATTTTGCTATTGGTTTTCAAATACTTCCTGGTAAAGAATTGGTCTTGGATATTCTTCAGTCAAACAATGTCTTAGAACATCAAAAGAAGTTATTACTCCTTTGAGTTCTCCTCTAAGGTTTACAACAGGTAAAGTTTTGAATCTCTTATCCATAAAAAGTTCAGCGGCAGTACCTACTTTGTCAAGAGGTGTGATTCTACACACTTTCGTGTTCATGACATCAGCGACTTTTTTGTCTTTGTGATTGTCTGATTCCCGATCGTCTCTCCATAGATCATAAGCAGTAATCAGTCCTACAAATTGGATGCCGTCAACAACAACAAGTTGATTCATCCGATTCTTTAACATGATTTTTTCTGCTTCCAGAACACTCATATCCTGGGTCACGCTTAAAGGGTCTTTGGTCATAATTCGTCGTACTTGTTCGTTCATCATAGGCTGTGAGATTTAGATTGATTGAAAAATAATGTTTATGCCCCGTATATATTAATACATTAATTTAACACTTAAAAGTTTATTATACACGCTGTTTTCAATTATAGAATCAAATAAATCGGCCAAAAGACTTATTTGAATTCCCGTTTAAGCTAAGCAGTGTCTTTAATTAGGGTTCTGAAAATGAACCAGGGATGTAATACTTAAGACCAGGGCTTAAAAATGAATCTGATCAAATCTTCACCAGGATTTTACTTAAATACTGATCTGCCAAATTGATTTTTACCATATAATGACCAGTTGGCAAATGACCCAGGTGAACATCATTTTGAAGACTTTTTAAGATCTTTTTACCGGTCATGTCAAATATTTCCAATGAATTGAATTGAAGGTCTTTAGTATCTATAAACAGGAATTCAGATGTTGGATTAGGATATATGTTGATTGGAATTGAATCATCAAATAATTCTTTTGAACTCACTGTATAATCCTCAACGCATTGGGGTCCCCAATTCTGAAAAGAATTTTTCATGATTAAAAACCCATAAACAGTATCTAGTCCAACACCTTCAATCTCCTCCATTCGTCTGACAGGATAGGTCATCGGATACTGGAAATTTGTAACCATAATACTGTCTTCTGCAAGGCAAACCCAGGACTCTTCAGTATATAATTCATCATACTCAAACCAATCATGTATTGCCAGGGGATCAATATAAGTTGTCATATGAGACCAGGCATTACAATAATTCCTGAAATCATTGTTGTTCCAGCTGACGGTTACCGGGAGATTTTTTGCGTGCACATATATAATCCAGGCAGCTGGACCCTCATAACATTCGAATTCATTATTGATCACCGGATATATTGGCTCGATGATTTTTTTTGAACTAAATATATCATCCTGAGTAAAGGCATCTTCAAAATGAACCGCCCTTGCCTCGAATATACTGTCAAATGGCTCAAGGATATCCTGCTCCCCAAAGAAAGGGTTGTATTCACGTTTGGCAATCGGATCATAACCGATGATAATACTATCGATGTTACCTACCGCATCTGTGAAATAGAAGCTGGTTTCGAATACAGCACGGTTCTGTCCTCCCAGAAAATTGATAAAAGCAACAAAAAGAATGAATGAAGTTAAAATGGTTTTCATTGTTTAATGATTTGTTCTATGCAAGTTTGATCGTCAAAATGAGAAATGAGATAATACACACCTTGTTTCTCATGCTGCAGATCAATTATTTCACTAATGATTCCGTTAGAAGGAATGTTCTTGCTTATTAAGTTACGATTTTCCATAGACATTGCATTCACCAGGTCAATTTTCAAATTTCCTTGCCCGGGAATTTCAAGATTTATATTAAGAAGATTATTTACAGGATTGGGTGATGTCTGTATTGAAAAGGCAGTTTGCTGAGTACAATCGCTTTCCTGATCAGGCAAGGTGAAATCCAATGTCTGAGTATGTTTTTCTCCGCATTCGTTTTCAACTGTAAGCTCAATTTGAATATCATTACTTAATGATTCAAGTGTACAATTTGAAAGGTGTGCATTACTCGTATTAAAACAATGGATACCGGCTGGTCCATTGACAAAACCAGATTGGAAAAC
>JAHHJO010000314.1:0-2518 GCA_018680275.1 Bacteroidia bacterium | reverse complement strand
AATCCTTTATTTAAATAAGGGTTTGTGGAAGGACATGGAGATACTTGAAGAGGACTTTATCGATTATTCGATAAGCCCAGCGCCAGCATGTGAAAACGGTATTTATGGTGCACAGATCTGGTTGAATACAGATCATAATTCATTCAGGCATGCGCCTGAAGACCTTTATTATTTTAGCGGTTACCAGGGCCAGTATGTTTGTATCATTCCGTCAAAGGATCTCGTGATTGTAAGAATGGGGTTGAGCAATGATGAAGAATTTGACTTCAACCCGATATTAGCTGAATTATTAAAGGCATTCCCGACAAACAATAACTTTTGATCATGGACCAATTTCTAAAACAAGTACTTTCATTGGGATGATACAAAGTATACATAGATTCTTATTCCTTCTTTTGGCTTCAAGCTTCATATTGTTTTCCTCCTGCAGCAAGGAAAAAGAGCTTGATTTTATAATGACTGATTGTAATGAAGTCGCTAAAGCATTTCAATACTTTGAGACATTGAGTAATGACAGGAATTATGTCAGTCGATATGAGATACAGGATGATTGTTTTGTATTTTATCTTAATACGAATGAAATTGTCGCTTTGCCTGATAAATGTATTGATGACTATTCAGAAAATCCAGCAACCAGCCAATTGACCATTACTTTTAATGAAGGGTCTGTTCTTACTTTGACTTATGGCAGTTTGTTGGAACTGGATTTCACATATAATCCATATAAGCATACGCCATTGTCAGGTTTGATTGAATTACAAACGGATAAAGCAGGCCTTTTAAAAATTATCATTGAACACAAGGATCCTGAAAAAGGAGAATTTATAAAAACATTCAGCCATCCCGGTGGATTCCGGGAATATCCTGTACTTGGCTTATTCTTTAGCCATATGAATACGCTTACTTTCCAATATGTCATAGATGGAACTATTGTATATTCCGATATCTACGAAGTACCTGTTGGTGATCCCCCGGATTATTTACCGGAAATAATCATAGATGTTGTAAAGGAGGATAAAATGACACTCGGCATGCACCTCGTTTCATACCGGTCAAAAGGAAATCCGACGGTCGCCTTTATGTTTGACAACGATGGTGAAGTCCGATGGCTATTGGACTATACCAACCACCCAGACCTTTCCTGGCTGAATTTTGATGTAGGCATGGAACGCCTTAGAAATGGGAACTGGTACTTCGGAAACTGGCCTTCACAAAATCTGTATGAAGCAGATATGACCGGTCAGATAATCAATCAATGGGACATTCCCGGTTATGAATTTCATCATAATATCCAGGAAAAAGAAAATGGTGACTTCCTTGTCACAGCAACGAAATGGGGATCCAAACATGAAAATGATTTATGGGCGATTGAAGATCATATCCTGGAATTGGATCGACTTTCAGGTAATATTAAAACGGTTTGGGATCTGAAGGAATCACTGGATGAAAGCCGGAGATCATTAGGCACAGATGAGTTCCAGGGTGTCATAGACTGGATTCATGTCAATGCTGTCCAGGAGGATCCCCGTGATAATACAATCATTGTTTCTTCACGATTCCAGGGGATATTCAAACTGGATTACAACAATAATGTCAAATGGATATTAAGTCCGCCACGAGGATGGGAAACCAATGGCCGCGGTGAAGACTTGAATCCCTACTTACTTACTCCAGTTGATGCATCAGGTCAGCTTATTGCAGATGCAAAGATTATTGAAGGCGTTGAAAATCATGGTGACTTTGAATACCCATGGATGCAACATGCGCATTTTATCCATCCAAACGGAAACCTTTTTATGTTTGATAATGGCGACAGACGGAATTATGACTTCCGGGAAATATACAGTCGTGCCGTTGAATACGAGATTGATGAAGTAAATATGACAGCCAGGCAAATCTGGCAATATGGCAAAGAACGAGGTACAAATACTTTTTCGCGCATCGTCTCAGATGTCGATCATCATCCCGACAAAAACAATATTCTTTTTTCACCGGGAGCCTGGGTAGACAATGGTAATGGAACTCTTGGCGGCAAGATCATCGAACTCAACTACGATACCAAAGAAGTTGTATTTGAAGCCAGGTTTAATGCCC
Source organism: Bacteroidia bacterium (assembly GCA_018680275.1). GTDB lineage: Bacteria > Bacteroidota > Bacteroidia > Chitinophagales > Saprospiraceae > RFSX01. Next base: position 424 of record JAHHJO010000314.1, on the reverse strand, counting down.
CGGGGATTGTATTTCACAGGGTGGAAAGATTGAGCCTTTACCCGGAATAGCGCTATCTCCGAGATCTTATTCTATCAATAAAACCAGTGTATCCAGTTTATATGAATTTTTCAGGTATGTGCGCAATTGCTCTTTTTTTTCTTCATCCGGATCTTCCCAGCTTGCAATGACGATTGGTAATTCTTGCTGCCCATTTTGAAAATCGGTAAACAGGGAGTAGCCTATTCGTAAAGCCTTGATTTCAGGAAGAAAAATTCTGACTTCCTTACTGACATCGCTGAACATCGTTGAATCCAGTTTGACTATATTGCTTCTCTCCTGGATTTCCTCAAGCAGTTTTTCCCGATCCTCTTTTTCAGACTGCAATTTGACGATCTGATCATTCATCCTGTTGCCCAGGCCTGTTAGTTCAGATTCCAGTTGC
>JAHHJO010000156.1:0-2772 GCA_018680275.1 Bacteroidia bacterium | reverse complement strand
AGAATACATTTCGGTATCGAATTTATGAATCCGGTAATACAGGAAGGTTGTATATGATTAATGATTCTACATTTATATCCGGAGAAGGCTTTGCCAGTAAAGCACCTGAACATTTACGGGTTGTTATTCCGCTAACAAAGGAAAAGAACACTACCATTCTCAACTGGATACTCAAAGGTAAACAAGCTCAATTTGCGACAAAGATCAATCATGAAGAATGGATCAGCTTTCAAAATGGAAACGTCAAACTTCACTCCAGGATAAATCTTCCGGATGGATCAGGCCCATTCCCTGCAATTGTCCTTGTCCATGGTTCAGGTCGCGATGCTGCTACAGATTTCTATTATAATGGTGATTTCTTTGCGGCCCATGGGATTGCGGCTTTAACATACGATAAAAGAGGTACTGGCAATTCCACCGGGGATTATACATTCGATTATGATTTACTGGCAAGTGACGCCATTGCAGCTGTGCGTTACCTTCAAAGCAGAAATGATATACTGGCTGGTCAAATTGGCCTGTCAGGTTATAGCCAGGGTTGCTGGGTGGCCCCATTAGCCGCAGCTAAATCATCTGACATCAGTTTTGTAATAAACAATTATGGCTTGATTGAATCTGGGACCATGGAAGCGATTATAGAAACAAGGAACACGCTGATCAAAAGAGGATTGAAAATAGAGGACAGCCATGAAGTCGATGCTTTAACTGAGGCTACAGTTAATGTTGTAGCATCAGGCTTCAAAGATGGATGGACAGCAGTAGACAGTCTTGATAAAAAATACAAGAATGCATACTGGCGTAAACTTATGAAAGGGACAACGGTTCATGAGTTCCTGAAGTATCCAAAATGGCTTGTTAAAATTATTGGTCCAAAAAGAGCACCTAAGGACCTTGACTGGACATACAGTTCTGATGAAGTACTCAAGCGACTGGATATTCCTGTTGTATGGTTACTTGCTGAAAAAGATAATGAGGCGCCTAATGAATTAACTATCCCAAAGATTAAATCACTAATCGACAAAGGAAAACCGTTTGAATTGAAGATTTTCAAAGACGCTGACCATACCATCTTATTATTTAATGAAACCAATGGTCAACGCAAATACACAAAATACGATGAAGAATATTTCTTTGAAGAAGTAAATTCTGTCCTGAAAATCTGTAATGAAAAGCGCAATAATAGCAGGCAGTTGATTAATTATTAATTTTATTTTTTAATGAATTATCAAAATTATAAACTTCATTTATTTCATTTAATACTATATTTATTCTATAATTTCGAATGATTGCAATATTTTAATTATTGGTAAAACTAAAAAACCTTATGACATGGACATGAAGAAACTTTTACTTGGAACTGTTGCAGGCACGATCGTAGGATTCGCAGGAGGATTCCTTGTTTTTGGGCTTGCCCTTGGAAACTATATGATGGAAAATACCAACGGAAAAGATCCGATGGATATGACATGGCTTATAATTGGTCATGTGTTTTTTGCATTAGCTTTAACCTACATTTTTATGCAGTGGGCAGGAATAAAAACTGCAATCACAGGAGCACGTGCTGCTGCCAATATCACCTTACTCATCAGCCTCGGATCTAATTTCATCTGGTATGCGACAAGTGGACTATTCAATAACTTAAGTGCTGCTGTAGTAGATGCTGCCGGAGCTACAATTGTATGGGCAATTGGAGGTGCAGCAATTGGATGGGTTCTGGGAAGAGGAGATTAAATGAAATATTCAACAAGGCTTTTCAATATGATAAGGCCTTATTCGTTTTTTGCACTATTGAAAAGTCCCTGGTAATCCTGATTAGTGGGTTTCAATTCAAGTAGCTTTTGTAGTGGTTTCAAAGCTTTCTTTTTCTGATTCTGCTGCAAATAAAGAATACTCAGTGCATATAAATAGGTTTCGGAATCCTTTTCGATCTCCAGGGCTTTTAGATAGGCTTCTTCAGCCTCTTTGGGTTTTTTGATGTTTTGGAGGGCAAGACCCCAATTGTAATAATATCGGGGATTACCGCTTAGAACAGCAGCTTTACCCAAAGCAAGCTCAGCAGCATCCATGTTTTTCATTTCAGCATGCAAAAGTCCTAATGAATAATATGCATCAATATTTAATGAATCGATTCCGATCGATTTATTAAACAAACTTAATGCAGACTCATAATCACCCAGTAAATATTTGATATTAGCCAGATTTACATAAGGTTGTACCAGGTAGGGATCCAGACGACTCGCCTCAACATATGCTTTTTCTGCATCATCATATTGACCTTTCTTCTGATAATACTGTCCTTTCATTAATTGCCCTCCTGGATAATCAGCCTGAACACTAAAACTGGTCATTAATTCCTCGGTGGCCTTCTGGAAATCCTGTTGAATATCTTCTTGCAGTTCATTAGTTTCAAAGTCAGCAAGCACATAAGCGGCCTGGATGCGAATTATCCGAACCGAATCCGAGAGTAGAGATGGCAGCAGGCTCAATCGATCTCCTTTAGGGTAATTGGATAATGCACTCACAGCTGAATGTCTTACCAAGGAATTTTCATGCTCCAGGGCTTTAACAATCTGCTGTCTTGATTCCTGAATATTGATATCTCCCAATATATGAACAGCTGAAGCCTGTATAATATCGGGGATACTGGTATCACCAACCATCGAGATCAACCGGGGCAAAGAAGCTATTTCACCATTATAAGCAGCAGTGAGGATGTCTGAAAAATGAGCATCCCTCTCTTCACCATACCATTCAACAATGGCTTTATTTGCC
>JAHHJO010000045.1:0-2998 GCA_018680275.1 Bacteroidia bacterium | reverse complement strand
ATGGATGTATTAATTATCGCCATTCCATTGCTTATTTATTTTACAATTATGTTTTTCATTGGCTTTTTCTTCAGCAAAGCAATGGGAGCTACTTATGATAAAAATGCAGCTATATCTTTTACCGCAGCGGGAAACAATTTTGAATTAGCCATAGCCGTAGCAATTGCTGTTTTCGGCTTAAATTCAGGACAAGCATTTACGGGAGTAATCGGGCCTTTGGTAGAAGTTCCAGCACTTATTCTTCTCGTAAGAGTCGCTTTCTGGCTAAGAAAAAGGTATTATTCCACTCCACTTAGCCAAGCGACTGGAAAATAATTGCTTTGATACCTATAGAAAATAAAAGAAGCCTGTCCGCAACAAAGCAAACACAGCAATCGTCCCTATGCGGGGCTACTGTGTGTATGCAAAACGTTATATGACAAATGTTTAATTTTAATCTAAAAGAGAACGATGAGTATGCATACTGCCTGTTTAATTATGATAACACTGGGGACAATTGTGATTTCCTGTAATAACAGACTAAAACCTGAAAGTGATCCGCTCAAGGAATATGCCATTGATCGGTTTGGGGAAGGTTACCTTCAGGACTTTAATCAAACCAATGAATATGTCATTCTTTCAAAGCAATATAAAATCAGGCCTTCAGATCCTTTCCCAACCTTACGCTTTGAAGTTCTTGAAATAAAAAACATGGAAGTTATTTTCAACGACAACCTTCGCGATGGTGAAGCATCATGGATAAAAGATTATATCATAGAAGTAAAGTCCTTAAAAGGAATTCCTGGACCTGATGGACAAAACACTAAAGACAATACATATCGTTTTAATGTGCAAAATCGGAAGAAATTCACAGGCGGATTTTTCTAAAATTTCCCTTTTTTAAATACACTGGTGATTCATGAATCAAAAATTTCAAGAATTCAATATGTTTTATTTTGTCGTATTAAATTCCTGTTTCATCCCTAATAATTTACTATTCGAGGAATAAATTAATTGAAAACACAAACCATTTCTTATATTAAATCAAATTTCAACCAATGAAAACAAGCTTATCCTTATCCTACATATTATGCCTGGTCCTGTCACTATTAATTATTGCAGGATGTCTCAATACTGAATCAATTTCAAAGGAATTGTCTGGTCAAGATATAATCCAATACAAAAATGGTCCTGCATGGTTTATGGAAATCCATAACCTTATTAGAACTTCACCTGGTGATGAAGAACCAAGATATGGAACCGGTGATGTATCAAATGAGTTTCAAAAAGCTGTTACCTACTCCAAATCTAAATCAGATTTTCAATGGCTGGAAAGAGGCCCGGCCAATGTTGCAGGTCGAACAAGAGATGTCATTGTAGATCCGGCAGACAGTACTGCAAAAACCTGGTTCCTTGGGTCAGTTGGTGGCGGTGTCTGGCATACGGAAGATGCTGGAGACACATGGAACCTACTCACGCCTGACATTTCCAGTATGGCAACTTCTACGCTGGCCATGGCAGCATCAAATAATGATGTAATATATGCCGGAACAGGTGAAGGTATCGGCAGTCTTCCTGCTATAGTTGGAACGGGCATTTACAAGAGTACAGACCGGGGACAAAGCTGGAACATCCTTGAAGCTACTTCAAATAATAATCAATTCGCATATATCTCCAGAATCATTATAAATCCCGATGATGAAAATGAACTGCTCGTCTGTACAAGGAGTAAAAGGTTTGGTGGGAGCAGAACTTCGCATATTTTCAAATCAACAGACGGGGGTATTACATGGGAAGACAAACTGACCAGGAGCAATACCCTGATACAGCAATTGGTTCCTTCACCCGATGATTTTAATATCCTGTATGCAACCCTGAGAGGAGTTGGTGTTTACAGTTCTTCAGATGCCGGAGAAACATGGACCCCGCTTTGGGGTGTAGTTGACGGTGAAAGAAGAATCGAAATGGCTATTTCTCCACAAGATGCAGGTGTCGCTTACCTGTCATGTGAAATTGATGATGGATCAAGTCTTTATTACACCCGTGATACATTCAGAACTGTAACCAAAGCAATATTTGAAGGAAGACAACCTAACTGGCTTGCGAGCCAGGGATGGTACGATAACACCTTAGCTGTACATCCTTATAACGATAGTATTGTTTGGGTAGCCGGTCAATCTTCAATGATGGAAATAGAATTAGGCAATACATTTGGTACGGTTTTACGATACGACACCTATGAAAACAACACTTCATTTATTCATCCTATAGACAACAGTTCGTTTAGTGATGAAGCAGGAGGCGAAGCCATTTCATTATTTGCTGGTCTTCCTGTCAACCTTGAAATCACTGAAGATGACCTGGTTGAAGTAGAAATAAGATTTGGAGATTCAATCAGTTCTATGGCACACCTTGTAAATGTGGACCTCATTAATTTCGGGTTTACTTATGATACGATGATTAGTGTTCCATTCCTTGCTTGGGACCTGGAAAATGACAGGCAGATCGCCATGTCCGTATTTGATACAGATGGTAACGGAGAATGGTCATTTGAAGACTACAGCGACCAGTCAAACCCTTTTCATGATGTGGTTGTAACCAATAACGTCCCGTATGCAGATACTGCAAATACAATCATTGCTACTCAAAATGTATTATACAAAGGACAATATTACTTTTTCATGGGGCGCTCCGTTGATTATGAGGGCCCAAGGGATACCTTACCTGAAGGAACCATAAAATTTAAAACAATTGATGAAGAAGGACTTATCAGTTCTTTTGGAATTGTAACCGATGGATATGGTTCATATGCCGATATCGATCCTGTAGGCAGCAAGGGCGTTCATGTTGATCATCACAATATCATTTTTTTACCACGTGATTCAGCAAGCGGTCTTTTCTATGTCATGAATGCCAATGATGGTGGTATTGCATTTTCAACCGATAGTGGAAACACTTTCAGGCAAACCGGGGATTTATTTAACAATGGTAATGTAAGTACTATTAATGGATTAAATAC
>JAHHJO010000225.1:0-6766 GCA_018680275.1 Bacteroidia bacterium | reverse complement strand
TTGTGCTGAATGCAACCCTGTAATCGGAAAATGGGGCAAAAACCTGGGTGCCATACATTGTAAAACAATCAAGAATGATATGTGTAAATAATCCCCAGAAAAACAAAAGCTGCCAGTCTTTTAAAGTAGCAGGTGATATAAACTTGTCTTTCCTCGCATACCTCGAGAACATCCATTTAAGCTTTACACCCATGATTAATGATACGGCTATGATTGCGGGCCAGTAATTTGCATTGCTTATACCATTATACAATATGGCTATTGATATACCTCCGAAAAACAACGCCCTGATAGAAACAGCTATCCATTTATAATAAGGGCTTTTATACATTTGATAGACTAGCCAGCCAAATAGAAAAGCACCTATAATTGAAAATGTAATGGAATGTGAAAACCCCCGATGCATGGCAAGTGCCTGTATTTCAGTAACAAAAGGCCCCAATATAATATCCAAATCAGGGATAGTTCCGGCAATACCACCCCATAACATCGCCCTGTTTCCGACCTTCTTTCCCAACACTACTTCACCGACTGCGGCGCCCAAAACAATTTGAGTGAGTGAATCCATAAATTAGCTCTGTGTACGAATGTTCAAATTCTTTAAAGCAAAAGAAGAGGCAATTTGTTCAGCAGATTTCTTATTAAAATCCTCGGCAGTAGAAATTTCTTCACCATCCAGGTACACGGATATTCTAAACCTGTCTCTTTTATCGAGTTTGAATTTGCTGACAAGTTTGTAAGAAATAAGACGTCCTTCCTTTTGTCCCCATTCCAATAACTGGCTCTTGTAATTATCATCACTGGTTTCCAGGTCATGGATATCCAGGTATCTCATAAGAATCTTGGAAATTACATAATCCCTGGTGCGATCATAACCATATTCTATATAGAGTGCACCAACCATGGCTTCAAAAGCATTACCCAGCATCGAATAGCTTATTTTTCCCTGGGTATATTTTGTGAGAATCAAATCAATACCCATTTTTTCGGCAACCTTATTCAAGGTCTTACGCTTAACTATTTTGGATCTCATCTTGGTAAGAAAACCTTCATCTCTGCCCGGGTATTTCTGGTATAGGTACTCTGCGACTACAGTAGAGAGGACGGCATCACCAAGATATTCAAGTCTTTCGTTATTGTAAGACCTGAATACCTGCTCCCCATTATTCATTGACTTGTGAAAAAACGCAAGTTTGAATAAATGCATGTTATTAGGAACAAAGCCAAGAATTGATTTGAGTTTCCTGGCCAGGTCTTTTTCACTGGATATGTAATAATTATAGAACCGTCTTATCAAAATTCTTCAGTTATTATATTTTTCGAAATATAACTGTTGAATTATGACCTCCAAAACCAAAAGTATTGCTTAGGGCAACATTAATATCGCGCGCCTGAGCTTCGTTAAATGTAAAGTTAATCTTTTCATCCAATTCAGGATCATTTGTGTGATGATTGATCGTTGGTGGAACCATGGATCGGTTAATCGCAGTGATACAGGCCAAGGCTTCAATAGCACCCGCTGCACCTAACAAGTGCCCTGTCATGGATTTTGTAGAACTGATATTCAGATCATAAATATGCTCACCAAAAACTCTTTTGATCGCCTTGGTCTCGGCTATATCACCTAAAGGAGTTGAAGTGCCGTGAACATTAATATAATCTATCTCTTCCGGGTTGATACCTGCATCGTCAAGCGCCATATTCATTACTTCCATAGCGCCCAGACCCTCAGGATGGGGTGCTGTCATATGATGCGCATCTGCAGTTGCTCCTGCACCGATGACTTCTGCATATATCCTTGCTCCCCTGTTTCTGGCATGTTCATATTCTTCAAGGATTAAACATCCTCCGCCTTCGCCCAGCAGGAATCCATCTCTGTCCTTATCAAATGGGCGACTGGCAGTTGCAGGATCATCATTACGTTCGGATAAAGCTTTCATCGAGGAAAAACCTCCGATCCCGGCTTTTGTAATGGCAGCTTCCGATCCACCGGTAATTATCACATCACACCGCCCCAGGCGAATAAAATCAAACGCGGTCGATATCGCATGGCTTGAGGAAGCACAAGCAGACACAGTGGCATAATTCACACCACGGAATCCATATTTCATTGATATATGACCTGGAGCAATATCAGCGATAAGCTTGGGTATAAGAAACGGACTATAACGCGGTGTTTCAGAAGTACTTAATGTCGCTTCTTCAATATCATGTTCAATGGTTTCGAATCCTCCAATACCACTTCCCCAGATTACTCCTGCTCTTTGCAACTGGATTTCATCAGGATTGATACCGCTATCATTCATCGCCTGTTCAGCAACAATCAGCGCAAATTGGGAAAAGCGATCATATCGCCTGACTTCCCTCCTGTGAAAATGATCCTCAGGAACATAATTTTTGACTTCTGCAGCGAATCTTGTTTTAAAATGCGTTGCATCAAATCTTGTGATATTTGCAGCTCCACTTTCGCCTTTCAGCAATGCTTCTGCATAATCCCGATAGTTATTTCCGATCGGAGTGAGTGCCCCAACCCCGGTTACTACAACTCTTTTCATGCTAGTCCTGGTTTGAAAAGAAAAATGTAAGATAAAAAAATCCACAAGCAATTATTGAGCTTGTGGATTCTTTTACTATTAGATGAATCTTAATCGTTTTTCTGACTTTCAAGATATGTAACAGCCTCACCGACAGTTTGAATTTTTTCTGCTTCCTCATCGGGAATAGCAATATCGAATTCTTTTTCGAATTCCATAATCAATTCAACTGTATCAAGTGAATCTGCTCCTAGATCATTTGTAAAACTGGCATCATTATTAATTTCAGCCTCATCGACGCCTAATTTATCAATAATGATTTGTTTTACTTTGTCTGCAATATTTGACATAATAAAAAATTTTAGAATTTGTGCCGCAAAATAAACCATTTGTTCATTATGATCAAAGGATTTAATCGCAAATTAATATTAATACATTCCTTATATAGGCTAAGTTCCTTATAATGTCAACTATGATGTAAAAGAAATTGTAATTTTGACACTAACAAATTGAATACACTTGGGAAAGTTTCACCTAGACCATATCCAGAAAACTAAAATTGTCGCTACAGTCGGTCCCGCCAGTTGTAATGCCAGTAATTTGCTTGCTCTCATCAAAGCAGGTGTTGATATTTTCAGACTGAATTTCTCTCATGGAACTCATGAAGACCATCTTCAGGTTATTGAACGCATTAACAACCTCATAGAAAAATATGACGTGCCTGTTGGGATACTTGCCGATCTGCAGGGACCAAAACTCAGGGTAGGTAAAATCGAAAGAGGAACCCTTGAGTTGATCAAAGGTGACGTACTTACGTTTGTGAATGAACCCTGCATAGGGAATCGCGAAAAGATATATATGAGTTATGAGAGTTTCGCACGTGATGTCAACGAAGGGGAACGCGTCCTGGTTGATGATGGAAAACTTGTACTGGAAATTATAAGTACAAATAAAAAGGATGAGGTCAAGCTAAAGGTCCTGCATGGCACAAGCATCTCATCCAACAAAGGCGTAAACCTGCCGGATACCCATGTTTCTCTTCCTTCATTAACGGAAAAGGACAAAAAAGACCTTGAATTTATTCTGACACAACCGGTGAACTGGATTGCTCTTTCATTTGTCAGAAAGGCTGAAGATATCATAGCACTCAAGCAAGAAATACGTAATTCATCACATTTTGCAAAGGTGATTGCTAAAATTGAGAAACCTGAAGCCGTCAAAAGGATCAAATCCATTATCAAGGCTTCAGACGCTGTAATGGTTGCCAGGGGTGACCTTGGTGTCGAAATTCCAATGGAAAAATTACCAGGAATTCAAAAAGACATTGTCAGACGATGCCTTCACAGGGGTAAACCAGTGATAGTAGCCACACAGATGATGGAAAGTATGATAACCAATCCATCTCCTACAAGAGCTGAAATAACCGATGTAGCCAATGCTGTATTGGATGGTGCAGACGCTGTGATGCTGAGTGGTGAAACCTCAATCGGTGAACACCCTGTTATGGTTGTCCAGGCCATGAACAAGATAATTGCTGAAGCAGAAAAGAACTATGAACTTCTGGGAAAAAGGCCAAAAGTATCACGAGAATCACTGACTTTTTATTCCGATACAATATGTATTACGGCAGCAAAAATGGCTGAAGACATTAAAGCTGAAGCCATCCTGGGAATTACTGTTTCCGGGCACACAGCCTTTAAAGTGTCCAGTTACAGGCCTAAGTCAAATATTTATATCTTTTCCTCAGTCAGACCAATGCTGGGTACAATGAATTTGGTATGGGGCGTCAAACCTTTCTTTTACGATAAATTCACATCTACAGACGAAACAATTGAAGACCTGATTGAAATTTTAAAGGAAAAAAATGTGTTAAAAGAAGGTCAGGTTGTCATTAATACCGCATCTATGCCGTTACATAAGCGTTTCAGAACAAATACACTTAAAATAACTGTTGTAGAATAGGTACAATTTTCTAAACGACAAGGATAGTACATGAGATTTTTCATAATTCTGGTTTTTACAATGGCCTTCTTTCCTTCGATCACGGATGCTCAGGCTGGTATTTATTCCGAAACAGATATTGATTATCAATCATTATTCTTTGATGCCGAACTGGCAAAACAACAAGGCAAAACTGAAGATCAAATAGACTTCCTCCGTGAAATGCTTAAAAGAAAAAAAGATGATCACGCCGTCTATTTTGAGTTGGCAAAAGCTTATCAAATCATTGACAATAACGAATTGGCTCAAAAAAATATAGAAAAAGCCATTGACTTAAATCCTTCAAATGAATGGTACCTGCTCATTGGAGCTCAAATTCTTGAAAAAGGCAAACAGTATAATAAGGCCACAAGTTATTATCAAAGCTTGCTTCAGATCAATCCTAAAAATCTGGCTATTTACCACCAGCTTGCTTTGACTCAGCTCAACAATAAAAAACCGACTGAAGCGGCAGCAACCCTGGAAAACTGTATTGTCCGTAATGGAATTGATGAGGATACGGCCAGGCGTTTATTTGATATATACCGTAATTCCAACAGGAAAGATCAAGCCAGGAACACACTTGAACGATTATGTGAATCTTCACCGGATAACACAAGGTATATGAATAACCTTGCGGGATTCCTGAATGATATTGGTGAAACAAAAGAAGCTGAAAAAATCTATCATCAAGTCCTTGAACTTGATCCAAGCAATGGCCCGGCAAGTATGGCACTGGTCAAAGAAAAAACTGTGAAATCAAAAGCTGGAGATTATCTCAGTTCACTTATTCCGGTGATGCAAAACATGAATATTCCCCTGGACAATAAGATTAAGGAATTGATGCCTTACATTTCCACGATGTCAAAAAATGGAGCCGAAACACCTGCACTGATTGAAATATCGGAATTGCTGGTTGATGCCTATCCTGCAGATGCCAAAGTATATGCAATCCAGGGTGATGTTGCATTCTATACAGGTAATTATATCGGTGCTGAAAAGGCTTATGAAAAGTCAATTTCAATAAATGATCGCCAATATATTCTTTGGGATCAATGGATGGTGAGCCTCTGGGAAAGGGAAGACTATCAAAAGCTTGAAAAAGTATCATTTGATGCCGTAGACTTATTTCCAAATGAAGCAAGTGCCTATATCATAAGAAGCCTTTGTCTTGAAAAGACAGGAAATATAGATGAGTCCATGGAATATGCAGATGAAGCTAATTTCATAGCTGCCAATAGTCAACGATTTAAATTTCCCCTGGTCATTCTGAACACCTGGCTCAAAAGAAATGATCTCAGTAAAGATGAAATCAAAGATGCTTTGTCCAGGATCAAATTAAATGATATTCAGAGTCATATTTACATGGAGCTACTGGGTGATCTTAATAATATCACAGGTAACAAGGAAGTAGCCCGTAAAATGTGGGAAAAAGCAGTTGAACTTGGTGCTGATCCTGATCGGATCCACCGAAAAACAGGGGCGTAATGTTCTTACATACCAGAATTTCCCGGTTCCCTATCCTATTTCTGGTGGTCTTATCAGTTATTTCAATAAGCCTTTCCTGTAAGACTAAGCAAAATTTAATTTCAAGCGACATTAAACTGAGTAAAGACAGTATTGTATCCGGATTTTTGAATCCAATCGATTTTGAATGGTTTAATGCCAAAGCAAAAGTAATTTTTGATGATGGCTCTTCAAGACAGAAAGCAAATGTCTATATCAGGTATAAAAGGGATAGTATGATCTGGATGGTTGTGAAAAAATTAGGTGTAGAAGCGGCACGTATTCAGATCAGTCCTGATTCAGTAACCATAATTAACCGGCTCAACAAAGAATATGAACAGGCTTCTGTAGAATACCTTGAACAAAGGTATGGACTGAAATCTGATTTTGAATATATTCAAAAAATGATCGCAGGAATACCCCCGGGAATTGATACTACCGATAAATGGAAAGAAGTATTATCAAATAAAGAGTTGTCCATATTTACCTACCTGTATGATCTTGAATATAATTTCAACTTCGATCTTTTTTCAGGTTACAACACGCACGGATCTTTTAGTAATGGCAAAACGATTGAAGGTAACTGGAAGTATGATGACTACAGATCGGTTACAGAAAATATCAACATTCCTTTCTTTCGTCAGTTCATTGTTAAGTTAAATGGAAATGAAAGTATAATTTTGATCATGGAATTTTCCAGCATCGATCTCGATACAGAAAAACCCATTAGATTTAATGTGCCATCA
>JAHHJO010000301.1:0-6145 GCA_018680275.1 Bacteroidia bacterium | reverse complement strand
AGAATAGCCCGTTATCCGCCTCAGGCATACACCCAGGCAGAACTTTCAGGTTTTAATAGTACTTCTTCAATTTTCTATGCAGCAATTAACATGCCTAGTTTGATTATTCATGAATATTTCATTGATTCATCAATCCCCTTCTACAGGGAAAATCTTATAAGTTTTGGAGGATATCGAATAGTAAACCCGGGATTTAGCAAATCAAATCCTGGAAAACAGATGAGAAACCATATCTGGATGACGGGGATAATGGTCTGAATAAAAACACAAATTATGGAAAATGACAAAAATTATCATACATATAAAATATAATACATATGTAATATTATGATTATCAATTACTTATTTATTCGTATAATCTTTATAAGAAAATTAATAATGCAGGATGGGAATAAAAAAATCAGAGTGCAATTTGGTTTCATTGACTCTGATTCATTAAGGGTGTTAAAGTCGTAGTAAGCGTTAGGGCTACTTACGTCCCGCTAAAATAAAAAAATATTTATAAATTTCATATTACAATTAATTATAATCTCTTTATTATCAAGTAATTACAACATATTTTCAGTGATTTTTAAAGACTTTCTAAATATACTATAGGAATGAAAAATATTCTTTAATCATCTGCCTAAATAATTTAATTTCCTCTAAAGTTATACGTCAATGGTTTTCTTAAAAACACATTAAAAATGTATAATGACAGTGATTTCATTCCAAATTTGCTTTTCTCTTTCTAAATTCGAACCATTTCAGGAATTCTTACGTCTTATTAAATGAAAAAAGAAGTCTATGTCAAATAATGAACTTGCTCTTGCCAAAAAGAATCTTATTAAAACCGGCTATCTGGATATAGAAGTCGATCCTACGATAAACCTTGAGAAAGAAATTGAAAATCTCAAGAAAGAAAAGAATGCCATTATTCTGGCGCATTATTACCAGGAATCCGAAATTCAGGATATTGCTGATTATGTAGGTGATAGCCTTGGTTTATCTCAAATGGCTGAGCGTACAAAAGCTGATATGATAGTATTTGCAGGCGTTCATTTTATGGCAGAGACGGCTAAAATCCTGAACCCTTCTAAAAAAGTTGTCTTACCCGATCTGAAGGCGGGTTGTTCTCTTGCAGATAGCTGTCCGGCTCCAATATTCCGAAAGTATAAGGAAAAATACCCTGACCATGTTGTTGTAAGCTATATTAACTGTACTGCAGAATTAAAAACCCTGACCGATATATGTTGCACTTCTACAAATGCTGTGCATATCATTGAAAGTATCCCGGAAGAAAAGGGAATTATTTTTGCTCCCGACCGGAATCTTGGTATGTATCTGATGAAAAAGACCGGGCGAGACCTCAAACTATGGAATGGCACATGTATGGTTCACGAAATCTTTTCAAACGAAAAGATAACAAAACTGCAGATGCAATATCCTGAAGCCAAATTTATTGCACATCCTGAATGCGAACCTCATATCCTGGAAAAAGCTGACTATATCGGATCCACAAGTGGATTACTCAGATTTACAAAAGAAAATCCAGCCACAACATTTATAGTTGCCACCGAAGCAGGTATTATACACCAGATGGAAAAACACAGTCCTGATAAAACATTTATTCCTGCGCCACCAAACAATACATGTGCGTGCAACGATTGTCCACACATGAAAAGGAATACAATGGAAAAACTGTATTTGTCAATGAAATATGGTGAACCGGAGATCATTCTTCCTCAATGGGTCATCGATCAGGGCAGGGCTTGCATAGATAAAATGTTAGACATCAGTCAAAAAGCAGGATTATAGCCCATTCCTGAAGATTTGTTCATGTGTCCATGTTATATTTGAGACATGTACACCTGGTTATTGATGAATAGAGCCGTATGGCTATTAGTATGCGTTGTCGTATCCTCCCTTGCTCATTCACAATCAATTAAAACCATAGATCTTAATATTCCCGGTGAAATACTTGACCTGGCGACTATAAATAACAGCAGTATTCATATTGTCAGTTCGGATGGTATTTACAGATTCATACATGGTGAAATCCAATTAGTCTCGGAGAATAGTATGGCGATAGCTCTCTCATCCAACAAATACAACAGGAATCAGCAACTTTTAACTTATCCATCACTTCAAGGTGGTTTGTCCCGTGTTGACAAAAACAGGGAAATAAAATATTTCTCGGGAAACAGCGACATCAAATCAGCTACATTACATCAAAACAAGGTATATCAAATTGATAGTACTTTAAGAAGATTTGAAAATAACAGTTGGGAAGAAATTGTATCCTTAGAAAATGATCAAAGTGCCTATTGGGATTTGTGCTCTGAATCAAACAATCTCTGGCTATCGAATTATAGCACTGGCGTTTACAAAATCGATAGTACAGGGAATAAACGGCATTTCACTTCTGAGGATGGATTATTTGATAACCAATGCACATCCCTCTGCCCAATATCAAATGGTGTTATCGTTGGACACAAAGGCGGAATATCTGTTATAAACGATAATGAATTAAAAAGATTTTCACTCAAAGGAAAAATTGGCTCAGACCCGGTTCTGGAAATAGAAAGCGGGAATGATTCCGGTTTTTACTTCCTCACCCCAGGGAAGATTCTCAGGGGTTCACCCTCGGAATTGGAAATTCTGGATATTGAACTGGATCCTGATGATGAATGGGTGGCATTGCATTTTGATCACCAGGAAAATCTGTGGCTTTTGAGTAAGAAGAAGCTCTTTGCATTTACGGAATCTCCTGTGGACAAATATGTGCCGAACAATAAGGAAGCAAACAAACTGTCCTTTTACGAAATTCGTAATAATGTATATCACAGTGATGGAACACAGGTATACAGATTTAGTCCTGACGCCAATAAATGGCTTTTGAATCCGCGTAAAAAAGCACCTAAAGATGTCATACGAACAAAGGAAGGAAATACAGTATTGGTATTCAATAATGACACAGGAATAAAACTGGACAGAAAAACGGCTTCCAATCTCGGTAATTTTCGGTTTCCTGATAATGAAAGAATTCAAAGTATCAATGAAATTGATAATAGAACTTATGTCAGTACAAATAAAAATATTTATGAGCTGAATGGTAATGATTACGAATTGCTGAGCAATAAACCAGATAATTACTACAAAATATCACAATCAAATCATGGTACTTTTGCATATGCCGAGAATTCGATTTACAAATTGGATGGAGATTCCTTTTTGGAAATTTTGCCAGTGTACCAGAATAGTAAATTCCCTGAATCGACCAACCAGTTTGAATACAATACCAATCTGTTTACGTTTACAGAAAATGCTATTTGGATTTATAATATCAGGGAAAACAAGTCTTATTCAATTGATCTTTCTCCGTTGAAGATTCTTGATATTCTTAGAAATGAAAATCAGTTAATATTATTATCAAGCAAATCAATTGTTTATCTCCAACTGGATGACTTAGTCAAGGAGGAATTAACAATAATTAATGTACATCCCTTAAACGACCTTTTGTCTGATGGTGAATTGCATCTTTTTGACAATAATACCCTTTGGGTTAATTCTTCAAAACTACTGGCAAAGGTCGAACTGTCAGGAGAAATGAACAATAATACACCCAAACTAAGACTGGAAAAGATTAGTACTCAAAACAATACTATATGGGATACTCAAAACAAACTTGAGTTCAATTTCAATGACCTACCACTTGAATTTGAATTTGATCATTCCAATCACTGGTCGGATGAAATACAATATACATTTCACCTGGGAAGTCAATCAGGAAACTCTTCACAATGGTACAATAAAGCTGTATTCAAACTGAATAATGCAGAACCCGGATCCTATATTTTGACTGCCAAAGTCAGGGATGATATATATGGCCAGAACATATATGCAGAACCAGTTTATTTCAATATTAAAAAATCCGCTTCAAAAAACAGAACACTGCTAATAATCGTACCTTTGATCTTCCTTTTGCTGTTCCTATTAAGCAGATTGGTACAACGAATTTGAAAAAACAAAGCATTATACTATAATTAATTTTCACATAACATAAGCGACAATTTGATCGTTTAATATCGACTATTGCGGTTGCACATGCGGAAACATTTTATCATCATTATCATTGCATTTACTTGTCTGACCCATGTTTATTCTCAAAAAGGGCTGGAACTAGGAGGAGATATCGGGATGGCCTGGTATTTCGGTGACTTGAACACATCCTACGATCTGTCAAAACCCGGATTTGCTTTGGGACTAAAAGCCAGACAGAATTTCAATGAACGATTGTCAATATCCGGAGGTTTTCAATTTGCTCATGTATCCGCTTCAGACGCCAATTCAAATAACTTTTTTGAAAAGAACAGGAACCTGGATTTCAGATCAAATACTTTTGATTTCAATGCTTCTCTTGAATTCAATTTTTTCCCATACAAACATGGAAGCAAAGACAATTACTACACCCCATACCTTTTTACAGGATTTTCTATCATGAAGTTCAACCCTAAAACTGATCTGGATGGTACAACTTATGCTTTGAGAGATTTTGGAACTGAAGGACAATTCATCAATAGTGAATATCACCTGGTATCAGCTGCTTTTTTGTATGGCTTTGGTTTTAAATGGGACCTTAATAAAGATTGGAGTATCAATACGCAGATCACGGGCCGGAAACTGGTTAGTGATTATATTGATGATGTAAGTGGCACTTATCCTGAATTCGTGGGTCTTGAAACACTAAGAGGTCCGGTTGCTGTCCAATTATCCAATAAAGCCGAAAACAGTGAATTTGTCAGTCCGGGTTTGCAAAGAGGTAATGGTAAAAACAATGATGTTATATATATCTTAAGTATTGGCTTAATGAGATATTTTGGTCAGCTGCAATGTCCCAGTATATCCAACCCGGCATATTAAAATAATCTGATGATCAAGCATTATGATATAAGGCTGCCAGCATTCCCAAGAGGATTCCATATCATTACACGACAAATTCTCGAAAAGCTGGTATTACCGGATCAGGGACTTTTACATTTGTTCATTAAACATACCTCTGCCGGCCTAAGCATTAATGAAAATGCAGATCCTGATGTTCTCACAGACTTTGAAAGTATCATGAACCATGTAGTTCCTGAGAATCTTCCCTTTCTGAGGCATACATTGGAAGGACCAGACGATATGCCTGCCCATGTAAAAGCCTCATTCGTCGGAAGTTCTGTTTCTATTCCAATTATTAATTCTAACTTGGACTTAGGAACATGGCAGGGAATCTACCTATGTGAATTCCGGAACCATGGCGGACCCAGAAAACTTGTTGCAACTATATATACCTGATGTCATTTGTCCTTGAAGGTTTGATCTTTGGCTTATTACTGGCTGTTTCCCTCGGCCCTATCTTTATTGCATTAACTCAAACTTCAATTGAAAAAGGTATCAGACCGGGCTTAACTGTAGGCTTAGGCATCTGGATAAGTGATTTCCTGTTCGTTTATGTCTTCTATTTTTTTATTAAATCGATTGAAAATTTAATCCATAGTGAGTTTTTCACCTTCTGGATGGGATTATCCGGTGCCATCGTACTTCTTGGTTTTGGATTGGTTTTATTGATAAAGAAACCGCAACTGGAATACAAAAAGATAAAATACAGTATTAAAAACTATTTTGGATTCTGGCTTAAAGGTTTTCTTGTAAATACAGTCAACCCATTCACTTTTGTATTCTGGATGGGTGTAATTTCAACCTATATAATTGGCCGCAAGATATCAGGATTTGAATCTCTCTTATTTCTTGGAACGATACTCCTTGTCATTATTGTGTCGGATTCAGGAAAGGTTTTCCTTGCCCATTTTCTGAAAAAATGGCTCACTCCCCAGCATATAAACTGGGTCACCAATATATCCGGTGTCATCCTCATAGGATTTGGGATATTCCTGGTATGGAGTGTTGTGTGATTAATGATTTAATGTCTTAATGCCACAATGCCACAATGAAATAATGCCTTAATGCCTTAATGCCTTAATGCCTTATTTTACATAACAACTTATATCAGTATTAATTAACCAAATGTGGCAACCCCTTTTAGGAATGGACGATGTTAATGCCATAATGATCTAATGCCTTAATGCCTTATTTTACATAACAACTTATATCAGTATTAATT
>JAHHJO010000044.1:0-8187 GCA_018680275.1 Bacteroidia bacterium | reverse complement strand
GATACGCTCCACCTGCCACACAGGATCCCATGATTGCTGCAATCTGAGGAATGCCTTTTGAAGACATGATAGCATTATTCCTGAAAATCCTGCCAAAATGTTCCTTATCCGGAAAGATTTCATTTTGCATCGGAAGGTATACCCCGGCGCTATCTACCAGGTAAATTATGGGAATATGATTTTCCATAGCAATCTCCTGGGCTCTCAGATTTTTTTTACCCGTCATCGGAAACCATGCACCGGCCTTGACAGTGGCATCGTTGGCTACTATCATACAATCCCTGCCTTTAATTTTAGCGATACCTGTGATGACGCCGGCTGCAGGGGCTCCGCCATGTTCTTCATACATACCATAAGCGGCAAAAGCGCCCAATTCGTAGAATGAATCCGGGTCAGCCAGGTATTCAATTCTTTCCCTGGCAGTCATTTTTCCTTTTGACTTTAGCTTGGTGATTTTATGTTCTCCGCCACCCAGCTTGATTTTATCCAGCCTTCTTGATAATGAGGAAATTGCAAGTTTTAAATCATCTTCATTTTTATTGAATATATATTCCTTGGTAGGTTTATTCATAGGTGATCTTATTGCTTGGTAAATATTATCTCACAAGTTTGGGTAATCGGTATTGGCAATTGTGTCAGTGTAAAGGAAACCTGCAAGGTTGCATTTATTGTATTCTCATCTATGAATTCTCCAAGGCCGCTTGTACTGATAGTTATGGCAAATGGAATCAGATCAGGGTCATTGATTTCAAGATTTGTTTGAGGAATTGTAAAACTTGAAGAAGAAATGTTGATGTTTTCATTGATGTTGACAAGAGCTGTTGATATTGCCATATTAACGTGATTCACATCACTTCCCGGCCCAACAATTATAGTACTTGCTGTAAAATCTCCAATCATTTCAAGGTCAATAGGCGAAGGACCCTGGTTGGGAATACATGGAGAAATATCACCTTCGTAGATACCAAAGTATTTGGCCCTCACTTCAGTATCGCAGAGTAGTCCCTCATAACCTTGCAGACAATTACAGGTACCTTCAATGCAATCTCCATTGACACAATTGACGTCTTCACAAGGATCTTTGCTACAGCTTGATAGTAAAGCGAGCATTATAAAACATGAGTACAGTATTTTTTTCATATCAGATTTATTACTAGATAAAGTTATGTGTTCTCATCCAATCGTCATTGAATAATTTTTCAACGTACCTTGAGCCATGATCATGGAATATGATAACCACCAGGGAGTCTTCATCAAGTTTATCTTTTAATTGCACGAGGCCAGCCACAGCAGATCCGGCACTATATCCCATTAAAAGGCCTTCTTCACGCGCAAGTCTTCGTGCCATTACAGCTCCAGCCTTGTCGGTTACTTTTTCCATATAATCGATGACTTCAAAATCAACATTTGCAGGAATTATATCTTCACCTATACCTTCAGTGATATAAGAATAGATTTCTGATTCATCGAATTCACCTGTTTCGTGATATTTTTTAAGTGCAGATCCATAAGTGTCGACCCCCCATACCTTGATATCAGGATTCTGTTCTTTAAGATATTTCCCGGTACCGGAAATTGTACCACCTGTGCCGACACCAACCACTAAATGAGTGATCTTACCTTTTGTCTGTCTCCATATTTCAGGGCCCGTGGACAAGTAATGTGCTTCCCGGTTTGAAAGATTATCATATTGGTTACACCAAATAGAATTGGAAGTTTCTGCGTGTATTTTTTCAGCGGTTTTATAATAAGAGCGTGGATCATCAGCTGCTACATCAGTAGGGCAGATAATCACTTCTGCACCAAACGCCCGCAATATATCTGCTTTAGCCTTGGATTGTTTGTCATTGGTTGTGAAAATACATTTGTAGCTTTTTATACAAGCAGCAAGTGCAATACCCATTCCGGTATTGCCTGATGTGCATTCAATAATGGTACCTCCCGGTTTTAGTGTACCATCCTTTTCTGCATCCTCGACCATTTTTAAGGCCATTCTGTCCTTCGTAGAGTGTCCGGGATTAAAAGCTTCAATTTTTGCAAGTATGGTTCCGGGCGTATCACCAATAACCTTATTAAGTCTTACAAGGGGAGTATTACCTATTGTCTCCAGAATATTATTATAGTACATGTATTCGATTTGCGGGGCAAAGATAATTATTCATAGTAGTCCATCTCAATTCTGAAACGACTATCTAAGGCCCCAAGGTTTTTTGCAACAGCCGGAGTAATTACAATATCTATGTCTTCTGTGTAAATCTGTTCAGGAATAGGCATGATAACTTTGGCAACAACAACCTTTCCATTGACAGGATTGCGCAATTTGATATATGAATTTTCCCTTGCATTATTATGCATGACAAACAGGTTTTCAAAATCGCTACCTTCTTTATTCCAAAAGGCGATACCTTTTGAACTGGTAAAGGCGATACTATCCAAATGCATTAAAGAATCATTTTTTACAGCGATAAGTGGAATGCTGTCTGTAACTGAAGATTGTATACTATCCTGTTTTACAGGTTTTTCCAGATCAATCAATGACTCCAGGTCACTGATAAGTTTGGTCAGGATGTCTTCCTTGGAAATATCTTCCTTTTCTTGTTCGTTATCTGTGTTCTGAATAGGCCACCATCCAACAATAAGTTTCTGACCTTCTTTCAAAGAAAAACTTGAAATATTATTCCGATTTATCAGTTCCTGGATGGCTTGAGGGAAGTAGACATGTGATATTTTGAACAATGTTTCTCTTCTTTTGACTATATAAACAACAGGAATCCATTCTTTACCCGGATTGTCTATCGACATGTCGATAATTTGATTATTTATTGGCACTTTAATCTCCTGGCCAATGGATATTGTTTTTCCTGTCTTTATATTATTGACCTGCATTAAATCCTGGACTGGCGTTCTGAAGAACCTGCTCAGAGAATAGAGCGTCTCTTTTTCTTCAAGACGGTGTGTATAAACGATATCATTGTTCACAGTAATTTCAACAACCATATCGATAGAATCAAGTTTCAGGGTCTCCTGAGACTGAATTGGAACTGAAATAAGTAAATGTAAGAGAAGTGTAGAAAGTATCCTCATTATCTGCAATCCGGTGTTTTATATATTACAAAAATATGTAATATGTATATAATAGTTCACTTTTCTCTCTATTTAACCTTCTTTTAAGTGAATTAGTATGACTCAGAATTAAAAGAGCCGGATAATTACCGGCTCCATCTTTGAATTTTTGAAAATTCAATTATATAGAACTAACACATTAATTCATGACAAGAATCTTGGTTATATGTTGTTCGTCATCCAGGTAAAAATTAAGATAATACTGTCCCTGAGCCAGGTCAAATACATCAAACTCAATCTCAGTCAGGCCTGAAGGGAGTATTCTTTTATTCAGTTTACGTACATTCTGTCCCATATTATTTACCAGGTATCCCAGAAATTCCTGTTCAACCGGGCTATTGATTTCAAGGGTGACGTAATCAGAAGAAGGGATAGGGTAGACTTTATATTCAATGGACTTACTGCTTTCTTCTTCAAGTACTTCTATTGATATAATATTTGATTCCTGGATTGATCCATTGAGGTCTACACTTATGAGCCTGTAGTAATATACTCCCTGACTCCTTGAATCCAGGTCATCAAAGGTGTAGTATTCTCTTGCTGAACTGTTGCCAGCTGCGGTTACATCACCAATCTCTTCAAAACTGTGTATTTGGTCTATTGCTCTTTCAATGATAAAATAATCGGTATTGACTTCCGTCTCGGTGATCCAGAATAATCTGTTGAACTGTTCATCAAAAACCCTTTCTCCCCAGAAATCATATAATTCAATAGGAACATTTGTTGAAGCTTCAAGACCAGCGTCAATGTCCATATTTATTTCTTCGACACCAAGAGTAATTATTTTTGTAAATCCAACACTTCCAACATTTGGGTTTAGTGGTACGTAGTCACTATCTGTTTGAACTGTGCCTATGAAAGGATCAACAAGAGCCGTACTATCTGGCAAACCGGAGATTTTTAAATAGTAGTCACCTGGTGATAATTTATCAAATAAATATAAGCCATCAACTGTTGATTGTGTTTCAATTGAGTTATCATTCTCATCAAACAATTCTATAAGTATGCCGTCTGCCATAAAGTCAATATCCTCATCATAGACATTCGGCGTAGAACTTACATCTTCATTTTCTATCCACACTAAATTTCCAATTGCGGAATATTTATGTAGTCCTCCATCACAATCTATTCTTTCTGAACCGTTGACAATGGATATAATGCCAGTTGAACCAGGTTCAATAGAATTATCAATATCACTATCCAGATCTGATGGAGGATCACCTAATTGTTGCAACACCATGGGTATAGTTGTCATGAAACTATCCGGAACAATAACTTTAACGTAATAATCTCCATCTTCCAGTTCTGTAAAATAGTATTCTCCCGCTGCGTTGGTATAAATGATATCAATTGGGATACCATTATTTTGTAATTCATATAGTTCAACGCCGATACCCTCAATTCCTGTTTCATTATTATCCTGGATACCATTCCCGTTAATATCATACCAAATCAAATTACCTATAGCTCCAGAGGCCTGTGGGTCCAATGTAACAGAATCCTGGTTATTCATTGGATCAATATCTTGCTGATCAAGATCAAATAATTCTGCAGTATTTGTATGAATCCCCTGACTCAGGACTTCCACGTCCATATACAGGAATGCATCCTGAAACGCTGTAAGAGTGCCTACTTCCCAGATTCCTGTAATTTCATTATAAACCCCTTGTGAACTGGAGTAACTTAAATAATTGAATCCTGATGGCAAAACATCTGATAATTCGACATTTGTTGCAAAAAGCTCAGAATTATTACCGATTTCGATAGTGAATGTTACCACATCCCCATAATCAGGCATTAACTCATTTACTGATTTTAATACATATAAATCCAGCGGACAGTTGTCTGTTTGAAGATTAATATTAATACTGTCTGACACTACACAACTTCCTGATGTGATTGTGACAGAGTAATTGGTATTTATCAGGGGTGAGACAGTAATCGAACTTGTTGTGTCTCCAGTGCTCCAGTTGAATACGCCTGAAATAGAATCCAGGTTAAATGTAATTGATTCCCCATTGCAAATACTGGCATCTGGCCCTAATTCAAATGCTAAATCTTCGACGACGGTTACAAGCAATGGATGGACAATTGAACAAGATCTGTAAAATGTTGTCACTGAATATGATGTTGTTTCCATTGGAGCTACGTTCAATGTGTTACCGGTAGATCCATCACTCCATATCAATGAATCATATATTCCACTAATTTCAAAAGTGGCCATTTCTCCCGGGCAGGTGAATATATTGTCATTGAGTTGAATGAATGATTCATCATAAATATCAATGTATATTTCATCGGTAGCATCACACAGTTCATCCGAGGTCATGGTAACTGAGTAAGTACCGGGGTTAGCGGGAGCGATAGTGATAGTGTTTGTATTATCACCCGTACTCCATGTGTACATATCTCCCGGGCCAAACGCAGTTAAATCAATCGTTTCGCCAGGACATATTATTGTATCACCGGTAATTTCAACCTCGGAAGGTATAAGCAGCATAACATCAACCGAACTTGTATCGGTACAACCATTTTCGGTAAGATATACTTCATATGTAGTGTTTTCAGTTGGGCTTACAGTGATTATATCTGTTGTATCTCCTGTCGACCACATATATCCGTACCCGGTTGTTGAACCAAAGGCCTGAATAAATACGCTATCACCAAGGCAAACCGATCGTTCTCTACCTGTAAAAACATCTGGTTTTATTCCAACTTCCACGTCAATTGTATCAGCTGCTGAACATCCATAACTGTCAACTACAGTTACTGAGTAAGAAGTAGAAACCGTAGGTGTAACTGTTATCTCGTCACCTCCAAATGTATTATTGCTCCAGTAATATTCCATTCCGATTTGGGTATAAGCATGGATAGTTACTGATTCTCCACTACAGATAAATATATCATCTCCGAGATCAACAGAAGGATCATTAACTTCTACAAATACTGAAGCACTTGCAACGCAATCTCCCAACTGGGCAGTCGCCGTATATATAGTGCTAACTCCAGGGAAGATATATAATTCATTTCCCGTTACGCCTGTATTCCATTCAATCTCTGCATCATCGAAGCTGGAGGCATTTAATAAAACAGAAGCACCTGTACATATGGTTGTGTCATTGCTTATCTGCACGTATATGTCATCACAGGTGGCGCCAAATGTGTATACTTCGTAATCACTTGGTATTATAGGTACAGATGTTGTAATAGATCCTTCATATAAGTAACTTAACGGACCTGTAAATTCTATTTTTTCCGAGGTTTGGTCAATAGCGTTAGTATTTAATTGAGAAGGAATGGCTTCCCATTCAGTCCCATTCCAACCAACAATTGTTAGGGTGTTTAATGCATTACTTGTAATTGAGTCAATATGGCTGTCGGGATCCCAGGTTAATGTAATATATGCAGGATCCGGACCATTTATATCCCAATATTCATAGGTGCTGACCCTGACTAGAGTAGGGTCTTTGAGTGCTGAATCAAAAGGTCCGGTACCTGGTAAAACAGGAAAATCACCTCCACGAATATCGGAAGTAATACTATTTGTTGGATTCACACCATAATAAGCAGCTTCTACGTAGGTGCCGGTTGAGACAGCAGCGGGTCTGAATTTTCCTTCATCCCCGATTGGGTATTGAAAATTTCCGTTTCCAAAATACCTGACATAACCATCTATATAATGACCATCCTGAGCACCAGTCCACCCTCCATCTTCCCCGAAATTAAAATATCCTTTTTCGGGTACTCTTTCTCCTCCAATAATTCCTGGTTGTGGTCCCTGGAAACTGGATTCAAAAGTGTGCAGATCAAACACAGTCATATTTCCTTCAGAATGTATAAATGTATTCCCAAACGAAGTCGATGGATTTTGAGCCAACAGATTCGTGCAATAGCATAAAATTGTTATTACTGTTAATAGATTCTTTTCTATTAAAGGCAGTCGCCTGAATATGTTAGTCAGAAAATTCATCAGATGCTTAAAGTATCTTTAAATAAGCAAGGCATTGGTAAAAAGACGGAGGCATCACTTTTTTTTTCATAAAGACATATACCTCACTAAGCCAAGCATGCCATTTCCCTTTCTCAAGGCTGGACAAACCCCCTTGCACAACGGGGGCTGCCACAGCTTTTACTTGAGTTAAATTAGATCCATTAAATTCCAATTGAGTGTATTTTTTTAGTTAATAAATATTTATTTTTCTACAAAGACTACATTGATATAAGTACAACTTGCAGCAACAGGTACGGCAATAATATCGTAGGTCATAATGCCATCAGCTGTAATACTTGTCACATTCAGTATTGAAGTATCGTAATCCAAAACATAGTAATACAAATCACTTTCAACATATGTAGGAACTGCAGCAGGAGCGCCTGTACTTGAAACTGCAGGAGAACCATACTGATTGATATACTCCTGATGCAAGTCAAGTGTTAATCCGGTTCCCGTAGCACTAACATCAATTGGGACTGAAGGTGGATAGAATATTTCCTTATGGTCAATTGTTGTTATAGTACCATCTTCAGAGGTATAAGTGAAGGTGTCATCACCGTTGTCAACTAATGTTGTAACTGTTTCTTCGATGGCGGTTACAGTGCCATCACCGGAAGTATGTGTCGCAATTGTCTGAACATTGACATTGGCATTATTATCAACCATTGTTGAAATAAGACCTGTAAGATCTATGTTGTTAAGAGTCCCAAACTCATCTGAGTATTGTAACCTGTTATTAATGGCATCAAAAGTCAGGCTAGTCACTGTTTCACAATTATCTACTATCGTACATAAGTTAATATTGGTTGTGATACCATCTTCATCTATGTAGTCGAATGAAGCATTGTCTCCATTCAAACTAATTGAAGTCAAAGTTTCATTAGCACTATCAAAGGTAGTAGCAGTACCATTCTCTGAAGTATAAGTAAAAGTGCCATCACCATTGTCAGCCAGCCCTGTAATTGTTTCTTCAATGGCAGTGACTGTTCCGTCACCGGAAGTATGCGTGGCGATAGTCTGCACATTGACATTTGCATTATCATCAGATACTGTAGAGATCAAACCTGAGA
>JAHHJO010000382.1:0-5352 GCA_018680275.1 Bacteroidia bacterium | reverse complement strand
TCCCAAGACATCATCTATCCATTTCTCTTTGTCATCATGTTTCATATACATGGATTTTGAATGATATTATTTTAGACATCGATTATTTCAATTTCCTTCGGTTAGGATAATCTTTTTCAAGTTTAACTCTCAAATTCTTTTTAGCTCTTTGCAAAAGAGATTCTACTGCTTTCAATGAAGTTTCCATAATATCGGCTACTTCCTGTCTTGGGAGTTCTTCAACAAAACTGAGAATGAATGCGGTTTTTTGGCTTTCCGGTAAAGTACCAATTACCTGGAATAGGATTCGTGCATTTTCTTTATTTTCCAAAATTACACCTGGGTGATCAAAATCAGGTTTGTCTTTTTGGCTTTCTCCAAAATTAAGAATGGAGAACTTCTTTTTACTTTTTAAATGATTGAGAGAAGTATTGACAGTGATCCTGTAGATCCAGGTGCCAACTGCTGAGTCACCTTTAAATTTACCTGCACCCCGGTAAATTTTCGTAAATACATCCTGGGTAATTTCTTCTGCATCCTGATCATTTCGTGCATAACTCAGTGAAGTATTATACACCTTATCAGAAAAAAGATCGTAAAGTTCACGAAAAGCTTTCCGGTCTCCCCGGGCAATGGATGATATTAAATAATGATGTTCTATATCTCCTGTTTAAATAGTAAAACGCATGAAGTTCTTAAAATTAAAAGTTCATTACATAATTACATTGTCTTCTTTTCATTTCATACCCGTGATCAGGTTCACTATTATTCACATTATTAAAGCCTGGATTGCCCTGAACAGCATGATTCCTCCCGCAGGATTTTCCTTCGTTTCACTTTATTCGATTATGATATTGTATTTTTCCAACAAGCCCGCAACTTCCGGGAATGAAAATCTTGCGCCTTTGATATTATTTCTCTCGGGGTCTATCCTGTAATTCCTGGAATAGCTAAGATCCGCGTTCTCAAGATTGGTTCTGTCAAAATTGGCATTGAGCAAATCACATTTCAGCAGTTTCACATCCATCATTTCAGCTTCTTCAAAATCTACGCCTTCCATCTGACAGTCATCAAATGAAGACCTGCTTAGGTTCATCTTTTGAAAAACCGAATGGTCCAGCTTACAACATTCAAATGAAATGGACAAATTGAAATCGTTACAGCTGTCAAATTGTAATCCCAACATTTTACTTTGACTGAATTTTACTTCCTGGAAAGAAGTACCGTATAATTTGCAGTTGCTCAAATTACACTCAATAAATTCACATTCTATAAATAGAAGATCCGACAAATCAGAATCTGAAAAATTACAATTAATAAATATGCACAATTCATACTCCCCTTTCTTCAAAGTATCTTGAGTAAAATCTTTACCATCATATGTTTTTTCAGTTATATAATCCATTTGGATCTAAATATTTTAATACTCGTGAAATACATCTCAGCAAGCCATTCAATGAGTATATGCATGCATAACATCCCTTCATTTTCTATCGCAATATATGTTCATTCATATTGCCAATTCATCAATCCTTGAATTTAGATTCTCATTGACATCTTCCAGGACATTTACTCTTTCTTCAAGAGTTTTGATGTGTTCTTTCGTTTGCTCAAGTTCTATTTCAAGTTTCCGAATTCTGGCCTCTTTGTTAGGATTCATATTACATCCTAAAAAGCAAAAACAAATCAGAAACGTCCAAAATATATTTTGCATTGATTATAAATTTATATTACGATTGTTTTGCGTTAAAACTGACCATCCAGCTCACGCCAAATTTATCAGTAACCATCCCAAAGTAATCACACCAGAAAGTTTCAGCAATCGGCATAGTAATCTGTCCGCCTTCTGAAAGATTATTGAATATATTACAAGATGTCGAGACTTTGGGATTTTGTGACTTTGAGACTTCGAGATTTTGGGATTTTGGGATTTTGTGATTTTGGGTATTTCGACTGAAGGGGTTTATGGGGTGGAAGAATCCACAATCAGGATTTAAGACTTTCAAACTGAAAATTTATAGGAAGCATTTATTTAAATATTGCTCTTAATGTTCTTACCCAAGGACTCCATTCAGCTTTCTGATAATCATGATCAAAATGCTCTTGAATCTTATCAAATGCATCTTCGATCAACGCATCATGCAAACTTCGAATAGCCAATAGCCATTTAATAGTTCCAAATCCGCTTGTGGTCATATCAATGGTATGCTCAATGAGTGTGTTTTCAGGGTCGATTTCAGAAATTTCAAATTTATGGATACCGTTAAAGCCATTAGGTTTTTTAAACTCGAATACTATTCTGCCTGATTTTTCATATTCAAGGACTTTATATCGGATAGGGCCATGGCTTCCTTCAGAACCAATGCTTAACCCATCCTTAAATATCATTTTTGGCCAGTTTTCTTTAGGCCATAATTTGTCTTCTTGAGTGGAAAGAGTATGGTACAATACCAAAACATTTTCTATTGATTTCTTTATAATGCGCTTATGATGATTTAGAACCTTCATGATTTGTAAATACAAACCTAACAATATTGATCTTACTATAATATTTGACTAAAACCCGTATGATCAATAATTCATTTCTTTGGCTATAAAATCCCGGCAAAAATGCAGACATAATATATGCCTGCCAGAACGAAAACGACACCGGCCAAGTATCTCATGATTTTTTCTATCCTGGTTATTTTATTGAAAACGCCACTTACCCTATGGGCAGCAAAAGTCAATAAGTAAGTAAAGAGAATTACTGGCAAGCCGGTACCGATAGCAAAAACAAAAGGCAGGTAAAGACCGGTTGCGCTTGATATAGTCATAGGAATTAACATACCAAAATACAACGCCCCGCTATAGGGACAGAATGCAAGAGCAAATAATAAACCAAGGATAAACGATCCCCTGAGTCCTTTGCCTTCAAATTTCGCGCTGAGTTTTTCCTGAAAATTTACATTACCCAGGAAATCCAATCTAATGACATTGAGCATGATTAAGCCAATAATAATCAGAATTACTCCAAGATATTTCTCTCCGTTTTGTTGAAAGAATCTAGCGATATGAAACTTGCTTGCCCCAAAATAAAGAATCATACCAATCAAGGTATAGCTGAAAGCCCGGCCTATCGAATATAATATTCCGCTTAGCAATACTTTCTTTTTGGAAGAAATATTCTTTGCAATATATGCTGTGGCCGTGATGTTTGTTGCCAGCGGACACGGACTAATAGCTGTCATCAGTCCTAACACAAAAGCGGATAAGATCGGAATGTTATAACTATCGAGAATGGACTGTAAAAATTCCATTATAATGTTTTCAGCTGCTCTTCCAGTTTTTCTTTCAATTCCATAGAGAAGGCTTCCTTTTTCCTTCCTTTTGAAAAAGCAAAATTAGTCAGGTCAATATGTTGCTCTTTGCCATCTTTAATCACATTGATAAAGAGTGCAGTTCCTGATGCTTCAAATCTTTTGGCGATTTCATAATTATCATCATCATCTACATTGACAGTTCGAAATTCTAACTTACCCTCTTTTACTGCAGCAGAAAAGAAAGTTTCAACAGTATATTTCGCATTGGCTTCAATGGCTTCACAAGTGACACAACGATGGGTCCCATAAAAATCAATAAGCTCGACTTTAGTAGAACTGTCTGTTGTAGCAATTGTTTTGCTGTTATCCTGTCCCTGGCAAGCTGAAAATCCAAGCAGAAATACGAATGATAAAAGTTTTAAATAATTCATTGTTTCATTTTTATAATATGATATTGAATAGATATCCCGAGATGATGATGCATAAGGTCACCACCCCAAAGAATATTCCTATTAGTTTTAATGTCATAACTTTTTTAAGCAACATGCCTTCTGGCAGAGACAATCCCACCACTCCCATCATAAATGCAATAGCAGTCCCCAATGGAATCCCTTTGCTTACCAATACTTGCACAACAGGTAAAATTCCCGATGCATTTGAGTACATAGGCACAGCTAATATGGTTGCCGTTGGAACCGCAAATAGATTTTCCTTGCTCATATATTTTTCAAAAAATCCTTCGGGGATATAGCCGTGCATCAAGCCTCCGATAGCGATCCCGACAATAACATAAGGCACTACTCCTTTTAATATCCTTAAAACTTCAGCCCAGATTACTTTCACACGATCTCTGAATGGTGGATTCTCAGCCTGGAAGACTTCACTTTCCTGCTCTGCATTGGCAAGCACCTCTTTTACCCAGGGTGTCAGAAGACGTTCCAGTTTAAATTTGCTCAAAACAATACCTGCAGTTGTGCCCAACAAGATTCCGCTGATCACATATATCGCAGTAATCTTCAGGCCAAATAATCCCACAAATAATCCTATCGCTACCTCATTGACCAGGGGTGATGTAATTAAAAACGAAAAGGTGACTCCAAGTGGAATGCCTCCTCTCACAAAACCAATAAATAGTGGCACGGAAGAACAGGAGCAAAAAGGTGTAACGACCCCAAAAAGTGAAGCCATTAAATATTCAAATCCAAATAATTTATTCCTGGACAGGAAGTTCCTGACTTTTTCAACCGGAAAATAGCTGTTCACGATACCCATTAAAAAAATGACCAGAAACAATAACAGCAGGATCTTGATGCTGTCATAAATAAAGAAATTTAAAGCTTCTGCTAAATGCCTGCCCTGATCCATATTGAGTAAATCATAGACAAGCCAATCTGCCAATTGTTCTATCCAGTCAAACATGGCTCTGAGGTAGATATCAATTGTCAATCAAACTGGCCAACTCGGTTTTGGAAGGTACTCTTCCCTTTATGGCCACTTTTTCATCTATGACTATAGCCGGAGTAGATATGATATTGTACTTCATGATTTCCATAATATCCTCTACCTTTTCAACGGTTGCGCTCACACCTGACTCTCTGACGACTTCTTTGACCAAGGCAGTAGTTCTTTTGCATTTAGGGCATCCTGTGCCGAGGACTTTAATATTTTTCATAACTATATTATTTAATTAATAGTTTATCGCAAATAAACGAT
The DNA here is from genome assembly GCA_018680275.1 of Bacteroidia bacterium. Lineage (GTDB taxonomy): Bacteria > Bacteroidota > Bacteroidia > Chitinophagales > Saprospiraceae > RFSX01. The sequence continues at coordinate 358 of JAHHJO010000382.1, read as the reverse complement.
TAGTTTGCTTAAAAAAATGTGACCCAGGTCACTCATTGTACTTGAAAAAATCAAGGAACATCAATTTTGCTTTCCGCCAGTTTTCCTGGTTAATACAATACCTGGTTTTAGGAGGATTGATCTCCCCTTGTATCAAACCCGCCATTTTCAGCTCCTTTAAATGTTGTGAAACAGTGGATTGCGCAATCGGTAGCATTTCTGTCAGTTCTCCAGTAAAACAACAGCTCTGTGTACTGAGCAATCGCAAAATTTCCAACCTGGTCGGATGTGCAAGTGCTTTTGCGAATCTGGCCATTTCTTCCTTTATATTGGCTGATATTTTTTGTTCGGCGATTACCTTCATAACAGATTTCTATCG
>JAHHJO010000333.1:0-2555 GCA_018680275.1 Bacteroidia bacterium | reverse complement strand
CGAATATATTGAAAAGCGAAAAGGTCCTAAGGAAATTATTGCCATGGGTTATGATGAGCAATTGGTTAAACGGATTTTACGTTTGGTAAACATCAATGAGTTTAAAAGGTATCAGACCGCGCCGGTTTTAAGAGTGTCGGTCAAAGCATTTGGTGTTGGAAGAAGAATGCCGATCGTCGGAAAATACCTCAGTTAAGCAGTTTGAAAATTTATGCCTTGAATTTTTCGGAATATGAAACTTGATCTCTACTACATAGCTGTTTTTACCTGTATTATTTATTTAAGTCTATTTTCTGCATGTAGTATAGCCCCATCAAATAATGCACCGGATGTCAGTGGTATTCAACTGGATGGCTTTAGTTTCACGAGGTTTGACAGGGAAGTGGCGTCACTGGACACAAACAATATTCAATCGTCATACGAGGAAATGATGAAGCGTCAGCCTTATATTACAGAACTGTATTTTGAAAAGCTATTGTCTTTTCCTTCTGACAACGAGGACAGTTTATATCATTATATCAGCCAGTTTCTCCAGGCCGAAAGTATCGCAAGGTTAAATGATACAATAGGTCATATTTTTGAAGGTACTGCAGAGATTGAAAATGACCTTCAGAAAGGGTGTCAGTATCTCAAGTATTATTTTCCTGAATATCAAACCCCGCATTTCTATACATTTCAAACTGAATTCGGATACCAGGTCGTTATTTTTTCAGACGGGGAAAGAGATGGTATTGGTTTGGGTCTGGATTATTTCCTGGGGGAAGACTTTGATTATAAACTAATTGATCCCAGGAATCCTGTTTTTTCGGATTATATGATCCGTACATATAACAGGGATCATATTGTCAAAAGAGCATTTGATGTGATTGTTGAGGATCTGGTCGGAGATCCGCCCGGGAAAAGATTTATTGACCTGATGATTCATGAAGGAAAAAAAATGTATTTGCTTGATCAGCTACTACCTCATTTAAATGATACGATTATAAGCGGGTTTTCAGAAGATCAATTGAAATGGCTCAACCAAAATGAACTTGAGATGTGGAGTTTCTTTATCGATAAAGAAATGATCTACAATACAAACCTGAATAACAGCATGAAATATCTTAGCCCTGCCCCTAATTCCCAGGGCATGCCACCCCAGGCCCCGGGAAGAACTGCCTGCTATATGGGATGGCAAATTGTAGATGCCTTCATGCGCCGCCAGCAAGACTTCAAACTACCAGATCTGTTGAATTATAAGGATTCCCAGAAGCTGATGGAATTGTCACGATATAAACCACCCAGGCGATAATTATTATATTTTTGTAAGAAAATACGTTTAATTATTTATTCCAAAATCTGAAATTATGAGTAATCGTACAATTCCTGTGGTTGACCTTTCAATGTTTGTGAACGGGTCTTTCGAAGAAAAGAAAGCATTTGTTCAGGAAATTGGAATAGCCTTCCATGAAGTGGGCTTTGTTGCTGTGAAGAATCATGGTGTTCCCAAACCATTGATCGATAAATTCTTTGAAGTATCCAAGTCGTTCTTTAGTCTTCCTGTTGAAACAAAGAAGAAATATGAAAACGAAGAGCTGGCTGGACAAAGAGGATATACTTCATATGGCAGAGAACATGCCAAGCAATCCAATGTTGCTGATTTAAAAGAGTTTTTTCAAATCGGCCAGTTTGTTGATGCCGATGATCCAAGAAAGTCAGAATATCCTGATAATGTTAATGTCACAGATATTCCGGAATTCAATGAAGTCAGTCACGATTTATATAAATCATTTGAGAATGCAGGTGGTCATTTATTAAGGGCTATTGCCTTATACCTGGATCTTGATGAAACTTATTTTGAAAAGAAAATTGAGAAAGGGAACAGTATCCTTAGAACAATCCATTATCCCCCCATTACATCAGAGCCAAAAACAGCTATCCGGGCAGAGCAGCATGAGGACATTAACTTGATTACATTATTGGTAGGTGCGTCCGCAGGTGGCTTGCAGCTATTAAATACAGATGACGAATGGTGTGATATTGTACCTGAAGAAGATGAATTTGTCATTAATGTAGGGGATATGCTTCAGCGTCTTACCAACAATTACCTGAAGTCAACAACGCACAGGGTGGTGAACCCACCTAAACATTTATGGCACATCCCTCGTTTAAGTATACCTTTTTTCCTCCATCCCATCAGTGAAATGGATTTAACATGTCTGGAGAATTGTGTGTCTGAAGAAAGACCACTGGCATATGAACCTGTCACGGCTGGTGCGTATTTAGATGAAAGATTAAGGGAAATTGGCCTTAAGAAATAATACTTTTGCGGTCTTATAAAACTTTTTTGTTTAAATGGCAAAGTACAGAGAATTCGGTGGATTAAACCTCCCTGAAATAGATAAGGAAATACTTTCCTTTTGGGAGAGTCAGAATATTTTCGAAAAGAGTGTTGATCAACGCTCTAAAGACAATAGCTATGTATTCTATGAAGGTCCCCCTTCAGCAAATGGGCAACCAGGTATTCACCACGTGATGGCAAGGACTGTGAAAGACCTGTTTTGTCGATTTCATAC
>JAHHJO010000221.1:0-7608 GCA_018680275.1 Bacteroidia bacterium | reverse complement strand
GTAGATAAGGAGGATATTTCACAGGTTTATATCTATGCATTTCTCAATGGGTTGGTCAACCTGTCATTACCATTGGGTATTCAGGCGATAGTTAACCTGATACAGGGAGGTGAAATATCAACAGCCTGGATCGTGCTTGTATCCTTTGTCATGGCAGGAGTAGCTTTCACAGGAATCTTGCAGCTGATGCAATTGCGAATTGTAGAAAATATCGCTCAAAAAATATTCAGCAGAGCAAGTTTTGAATTTGCCTACAGAATTCCCAGGATTAAATATTCAGCACTGAGGGATTATTATGGACCGGACCTGGCAAACCGTTTCTTTGATACGATGACAATTCAAAAGGGTTTGCCAAAAATTCTTATAGATTTTTCACTGGCTATTTTCCAGGTTATTGCCGGCTTGATTCTATTGAGTTTATATCATTCCTTTTTTATCATATTCAGTGTGCTATTGGTTATTGTAGTATTTATCATCATAGCAATCACAGGACCAAAGGGATTGAAAACCAGTTTGAATGAATCTTCACAGAAATATAAAATTGCATTCTGGCTTGAAGAAATTGCAAGAAGTAAATTATCATTTAAACTTGCAAGTGGTTCCAAATTGAACCTAAACAAGGTGAATGATAATGTAGAAAAATATCTGGATTCAAGAGAAAGTCATTTTAAAGTCCTCATTACCCAGTCAGCTTACTTTATTGCTTTTAAAGTCCTGGTCGCTGCAGGTTTATTGATAATAGGTAGTATTCTGGTTTTCAATGAACAGATGAATATAGGTCAGTTCGTTGCTGCAGAAATTATTATTATACTCATAATTGCTTCCATTGAAAAATTAATTCAGACGCTTGATTCAATCTATGATGTTTTGACTGCTTTGGAAAAAATAGGATATGTTTTCGATAAGCCAATGGATAAAACTGATGGACTTACTTTCAAAAATGATCTGGAAGCATTTCAGGTCGAAGTGGAAAATCTTTCTTTTCGATATGAAAATGCAGTAAGGAAAACTTTATCAAATCTGACTTTCAAGATTCCTGAGAAAAGTTCTATAGTTATTACAGGACCTTCCGGATCCGGAAAATCTACGTTGTTGAAAATTATTTCTGGCATTCTTGATCCTTCCAGCGGTTTGGTCAAGTATAACGGATTACCGATAGGGTCCCTTGATATGGATAGTGTAATGAAAGATATAGGGTTCTGTATCAGTCATGGCGAGATTTTCCAAGGGACAATTCTGGAAAATATTTCCCTGCAACGCGAGAGGGCCACAGCGGACAATATTAAAATGGCTATTGAGGTTACCGGTCTGGATGAGTTTGTTTCAAAAATGCCTCTGGGTCTGAAAACCATCGTAGATCCGGAAGGCAAAAAGGTTCCAAGGAATATTCAAAATCGAATCCTTCTGGCACGTGCTATAGTCACAAAACCAATATTGTTGATCCTGGAGGATCCTTTAGATCATGTAAGTTCCGAAGAAAAACAAAAGATCATATCAAGATTGACCGAAAAGGACAAACCATGGAGTATCATAGTTTCAAGTGTAGATACCACCTGGGAGTCATTCATTAAAGACAAAATTATGATTGAAAACGGTGAATTGGTTTATTCAACTTTAAAAGACGATTCCAATGCTTAATATCACTGAAATATCCATTTCATCAAAAATAGATACAGGGAATTATTCTGCTTTCAGGATTTTGGAGAGAAGATCCGGGACGAAATGGTTGATCAAGATATTGCTTGTACTTTTTCTGATATTTATAATCACACTGTTTCTTCCATGGACTCAGAATATCAGGTCAAAAGGATATGTCACAACATTGAATCCATATGACAAGCCACAGAATATCCAAGCTCTAATAGGCGGAAAAATTGACAAGTGGTATGTCAAAGAAGGGGATCTTGTAAGCATTGGTGATACCATCCTTATATTGAAGGAAGCGAAAGAAGACTACCTCGACCCTCAGTTAATCGAGAACACTATCAATCAGCAAATGGCAAAGTCGAAATCTGCAGAAGCATATTTAACAAAACGGCAGTTTCTTTCAGATCAGTTGGTCAGTCTTGTGCAGAACCTGGAATCCAAGTTAAGGCAAATAAAAATCAAACAGGATCAGGTCACGTTGAAAATGTCAACGCTTGAATTTGAGCTTGAAGCAGCAGATATCGAATTGCTTAATGCCACAAATCAGTTAGACCGTATGCAAATTATGTTTGAAAAAGGTATCAAGCCATTGAAGGATATGGAAGACAAGCAATTGAAAAAGCGAAAGGCAAATGCAAAGAAAACTTCTGTCCTGAACAAGATCGAACAGGCAGAAAATGACAGATTGGACCTGTTACAGGAAATAGAACTTGCCAATAATGACTATGAACAAAAAGTACAGAAAATCGAATCAGAAATCAGGACTGCTGATTCATACAGGTATTCGCTTTTGGGAGAAACCAACAAATTGCAATCAAAAGTAAATCAGCTTGAACAAAGACGCAGTGGGTTTGTGATAACCTCTCCAATTGCAGGCAGAATTACCAAGATTCTGAAAAACGGAATAGGAGAATACGTGAAAGCCCAGGAAAGTATTGCGACGATAGTTCCGGAAGAATTTCAGAAAGCCGTTGAATTGTATGTGTCGCCTACCGATATGCCTTTAATACAAAAAGGTGAAGAAGTCAGGATACTATTTGATGGGTGGCCTGCAGTTGTATTTAGCGGATGGCCTCAAAATTCTGTAGGTACTTTTGGAGGCCGGGTATTTGCCATTGATAACGATATAAGTGATAACGGAAGGTACAGGATTCTCGTTGTCGAGGATGGTGAAGAAAAGCCATGGCCCGAACTTATCCGAATAGGATCCGGTGCAAGGGGATTACTGTTGCTGAACGATGTGAAAGTTTACTATGAATTATGGAGAAAGCTAAACGGGTTTCCCCCTGATTTTTACAACCAGGAACAAAATGAGGCTTTTAAAAATAAAGCACCAATAAGAAAATTTAAATAATGAAATTTTATAGTCGAAAACTTATTAAACCAGGGGATCTTAATGCCAATAATACTTTGTTTGGAGGCTCCCTGCTAAAATGGATTGATGAAGAAGCAGGCATTTATGCCATGACCAAACTGGATTCAAGAAAAGTTGTAACAAAGTATATTTCAGAAATTGATTTTGTCAATTCCGCAAAGCAGGGTGAAGTCATTGAAATAGGTCTTGCATTCAAATCAGTTGGCAGGACAAGTATCACATTTTCATGTATCGTAAGAACGGCTTTTACCAGAAAAACAATTATCTCAATTGATAAAATAGTTTTTGTAAAGATTGACGAGAATGAACGGCCTGTTGCACATGGAAAAACAATCGATAATCTCAATTTGGTAAATAATTAAGTGAAGCAATAGAATAAAATGAAAATCCGTATTCTATTTATAGTATTTATTATTGGTTCACCTGGTATTATCTCAGGGGCTTCCGATACTTTATTTTATCAAGCATTCCGGGATATCGTTATCAGCAATTACCCACTCATCAGAAAAGCTAATTTAAATGAAGATATTTCGGAAGCATTTCTGTTGAAAGGCAGGGGAGCACTTGATTCAAAATTTGCAGGATATTATGACAGGAAGCGATTTGATAATAAAGATTATTTTACAACATGGCAAAGCCAGCTTAAAATACCTACACGATTACCTGTAGATCTTGCACTAGGATATGAAAACAATGACGGTGAATTTTTGAATCCGGAAAACTCTGTTCCTGATTATGGCCTGATGTATGGCACTATAAATATCAACCTGTTGCGTGGTTTGATTTTTGACGATCAACGATACAATTTAAGAAATGCGGAATTGAAAGGGATAAAGAGCCAGATAGAAAGAGATCTCATGATACGTGAAATTCTGTTCCAGGCAAATCTGTCCTATCTTGATTGGTCTGCTTCTTATCAGAAAAGCCTGTTATATGAACAATATCTTAATACTATTTCAGACAGGCACCAGAATATTATCCAGTTATTTGAGAATGGAGATAATCCAGCCATTGATACTGTTGAATCCCGTGTCAATCTCAATACTGCAATTGATAAATATTTACAGGCAAGCAAAAACCTTATGTATAAAAGGCAAAAACTGGAATTGTTTATATGGGATGAAGAAGGCAATCCCCTCGCAATTGATAATGAAATAATTCCGGAAACTCCTGATACAGTAATCATAGTTTTTGAAGATATTTCTCAGTTGCCTGTACCTGTATTTGAAAACGATCCGATCATTCGAAAAGTGGCAAATAAGATTGAACAACTGAGCTTAGAAAATAAGCTGGAATCTGAGAATTTAAAGCCAGCCCTGGATGTTAAGTTCAATACCTTAGTCAATATCGGGAATAATGATTTCTCACCACTGTACAGTGCCAATGATTACAAGCTGGGCATTGGATTTGAAATGCCTCTTCAAAATCGAAAAACAAGGGGACAATTGGATCTCAATAAAGCAATGATAGGTCAGTTGGAATGGGATCAATTGTTGTACAGGCAAAAATTACAGAATGATTATACCAGGCTTGGAAACAGTATATCATTGAATCAAAGGATTCTGGCGAATGCACAATTAAAGGTTAATAATAGTGAGCAACTTTACCAGGCGGAAGTATTTAAATTTGAGCTTGGTGAATCGTCAGTATTTTTATTAAATCAAAGAGAACGAAAATACCTGGAGGCAAGATTGGAAGAGCTCAGCGCAGTAAAAGATCTGGGCCAGGATTTCAATGATTTATATTACCTGAAATTGGGACAGGAAGTTCAATAAAAATAGAGTCTCAATGTCTTTTCTATTTTTTCTGAGCCAATCTATTTGAATAGCCTTAAATATATCCCTTTGAACACATAAAATTTCCAAGGCAAATTTTATCTTGTTATCATGCCAGAACTGGAAAAATCATATGATTACATTGTAGTAGGTAGTGGGTTTGGAGGCTCCGTAAGTGCATTACGGCTTGCTGAGAAAGGGTATCGTGTCCTGGTGATTGAAAAAGGAAAGTGGTACAAAAACGAAGATTTCCCCAAAACAAACTGGAATCTTCGCAAATGGTTATGGGAGCCCAAACTTCGATTGTTTGGATTTTTTAAAATGACATTTTTAAAGCATGTGACAATTCTCTCAGGAGTAGGGGTAGGCGGAGGATCATTAACCTACGCCAATACGCTGCCGGTTCCTAAACAGGATTTTTTCAGATCAGGTAGTTGGGCAGAACTGGAAGATTGGGAAGAAATATTAAAGCCACACTATAAAGAAGCCTACCGTATGCTAGGAGCGGCCGAGAATCCGGTTTTAGGTCCGGCAGATAATGTTATAAAGGACCTGTCAGCAGACATAGGCAGAGCAGATCATTTCAAACCAGCAAAAGTGGCTGTGTATTTCGGTCAACCAGGCGAGAAAGTTTCTGATCCTTATTTCAATGGTAAAGGACCCGACCGAACCGGTTGTATTCATTGCGGTGCTTGTATGACAGGTTGCAGGCATAATGCCAAGAATACATTGGATAAAAACTACCTCTACCTGGCTCAAAACCTGGGAGCAGAAATCCTGGCAGAGCATGAGGTCATAGATGTAAGACCTTTAGATAATGATAGGGGAGAAACCGGGTATATGGTGCAATTAAAAAGGAGTACTGGAAATGGAAAGCTGAGAAATATAGAAACAAGAAATATTGTCTTTGCTGGTGGTGTGCTGGGAACTGTTCCTTTGTTATTGAAGTTGAAGCAGAAAGGATCTCTTCCTGATATTTCAGATATGCTTGGAGGAAATGTGCGCACAAATAATGAATCCTTAATGGTGGTGACTTCAACTGATAAAGATCATCCGGATTATACCTCCGGTGTTTCAATTGGTTCAATCCTGGATATCGATAAGAACAGTCATCTGGAACCTGTACGTTATGGGAAAGGCTCCGGGTTCTTCAGGATGATGACGATGCCTTCAGCACATCATAAGTGGGCACTTCTCAGGATTGCTGGAGTCTTTTGGAAAATGATCAAACAACCTTTTCGTTTTGTAAAAACCTTATTTGCCAATCGATACAGCAGTCGATCTGTGATTTTACTATTCATGCAAACCTTAGATAGTACGCTGCGATTGAAAATAGGCAAAATAAGGCCTCTTGTTACTGAAGCAGAAAATGGACCATTGCCCAGTGGCCATATCCCTGAAGCGAGCAACCTGGCCAGGAAAGTTTCAGCTAAACTGAATGGAATTCCTTATTCGAATTTCTATGATGTTATTAGGGGCACGCCGACAACTGCACATATACTTGGAGGTGCAGTGATGGGAAAAGACCCCACAAAAGGAGTTATTGATAAAAATAATAATGTATTTGGCTATAAGAATATGATGGTATGTGACGGGTCCATGATCTCTGCCAATCCTGGGGTCAACCCGTCTTTATCTATTACTGCAATTTCTGAACTGGCAATGAGCCGAATTCCGGCTAAAGATACGGAGAGTAATGAATGAGTTTAATCCATTTAAGTCCCTGTCTATAACGAATCATCCACGAACCAGGAAAAAATCGAAAACTCATCCACTCATCCCATCATCCACTCATTAATAAAACCTACTTCACCTAGTCCACCTGTGGCAGGGTCTTAATATGTGCGAAAACTTTTACACCATTAATGACCGTTTCCACCTTTTCCCTTGTCATTTTTATGCCTTTGACATCATTCATCTGACCATCGGGTGAAATAGCTTTAATACCATAGTAGTAACCATCTTTTGCCAACGCCTTGATATGGATAATATTACCTGAATGAAAAACTCCCTTGACATCAAGTTCGGAACCATCAGAAGTCAATGCTTTGATCCTGTATATCTTTCCGTCTTCACCTATCGCTTTGACAGGTGCGTTAATATTGTCGGAAGTTAAAACCTTTACGGGTAATCTCTGGGTACCTACGAAAGCCTTGACATCAAGTAACTGACATTGTCCGCTGTCCTGGATGGCTTTGATATTGTAGATCTTGTTATTCTCGTCCATTGCCTTGACACTCAACATCTGGCCATCCGGGTGCATGGCTTTGATATTCCATATTTTATCCCTTTCATTGCATTTTGCTGGTGGAATAGCCTTGATATGGGCATAGACTTTTACGCCGTTGACAACAGCTTCCAGTTTGTCCCTTGTCATCTTAACCCCTTTGACATCATTAAGTTGTCCACTAGGTGATATAGCCTTCACGCCATAAAATGCACCTTCTTTGTTAATGGCTTTTATATCAATGATATTACCAGTATGATTCACACCTTTTACGTCCAGTTTATGCCCGTCTGATGTGATTGCTTTGATATCAAGAACAGTCCCGTCTTCAGCCAGTGCTTTTACAGGAGCATATTTATCTTCACTAAGCAATATTTTAACGGGTAGTTTTTTATTTCCTGCTACGGCTTTGACATTCAGAAAGTGACGTTGTTCTGTATCCTGGATTGCATTCACATCATAGATGTTCCCGTTTTTATCCAGTGCTTTTATATTTAACATTTTTCCATCAGGATGGATGGCTTTGATATGCCAGATCAGATCCTGGGTCATCGTGCCGTTAGGTAAACTCATAGATAGAGCAC
>JAHHJO010000342.1:0-5318 GCA_018680275.1 Bacteroidia bacterium | reverse complement strand
CCTCTACCGTTTAGATTTGATTTGGCAGATTATCCTATCCTTAATATTTACTAACTGCTATACTCCGAACTAAAAACTAACTGTAACATTCATTCCGGGGTAAGGAGCAATTGGACTCAATCTGAATGATATATCATCATTAACATTGAATTCGGTCAAGTGCTTGTCTACAAAGGCGTCTGCAGCAGCAAATATGTGGACTCCAATGACTCCCAACCAGGAATAATCCATGTTTTGTCTTTTTTTGTCCCGGTATCCACGGACAGTGGAAATGTTTGTCAATCCGAGATAATTGTCAGTAATCCCGTTTGCCATATCCTTGTATCCCTGGTCCCAATCCCTGTATTCTCTCGTATTATAGACTAGGATACCAATTGCGATTCCTTCTGCAGCCACAAAAAGAGGCGCTTTCCACCATCTTTTGTTATAGATCTGTCCTGCGCCCGGAAGAATCAAAGAGTATAAACCTGCCTTGCCGGGATTACCTTTGAAGGAATCAAATATGCCGTATGGATCCTCATTGGCAATTTCAACCTTGTTTGATTGATCGACTTCAGGCGAAGCAGTATCATTTTGACCAAAACCCGTGGTTTGAATCAGGAGAAGTAAAATTATTAGAGACAGGATAGTATATACCGCTTTCATTGTCTTAAAATAACGATAAAGAATCTGAAAACTTATTCTTCAATCGAGTCCAGTATATCATTTAATTGGTCGTCAGAGCTGAAGTGTATGATAAGTTTGCCTTTCCCTTTTATATTTCTGCTGATTTCAACCCGGCTTCCAAAGTGATGCGAAAGACGGTCCTGGATTTTTACAACTTCAGGATTTACCGGCATTTTAGCTTTGGTAACTGATTCTTTTGTTTTGGGAGTTTTCAGATCTTTGATGAATTTTTCTGTATTCCTGACAGATAGATTTTTGTCGACGATCTGTTTGAAAACATATAATTGCCTTTCTTTTTCTTCAAGGCTAAGAATTGCCCTGGCATGTCCCATGCTGATCTGGCTTTCTTTTATTCCAGATTGAATCTGCGGTGGAAGTTTGAGTAACCTGATATAGTTACTGACAGTACTTCTTTCTTTTCCTACGCGTTTTGCCAGGTCTGCATGCTGCAATTGGCATTCATCGATCAATCTCTGGTAGGAGAGTGCAATTTCAAGTGCGTTCAGATTGCTTCTTTGGATATTTTCAATGAGAGCCATTTCAAGCATGCCCTGGTCATCGGCAAGTCTTATATAAGCAGGAATAGATTTCAGACCTGCCAGTTTTGATGCTCTCCATCGTCTTTCACCGGCAATGATCTGGTATTTGTTATGTTCTATTTTTCGTAAAGTCAGTGGCTGGATAAGACCAACAGCTTTGATAGAGGCGACGAGTTGAAGCAGTTCAGTCTGATCAAATTCTTTCCTGGGTTGAAATGGATTGACTTCGATCATTTCAATGGGTACCTCTGCTGTTGTTTTAGAAAGTTCTTTGACAACTTCTTTTTTTTCAACAGGATCATTCTCGACTTTATCGATATTTGATAACAAGGCTCTCAAACCTTTTCCCAATTGCTCTTTCTTTTTACTCATCGTCTGTATCATTCTGTGGCATCACTGGTTGATTGCTATTCTTTTCAATAAACTCGTGAGCCAGGTTTAAAAAATTCTTGGATCCTTTACTTGATATAGCGTATAATATCACAGGTTTACCAACACTGGGAGCTTCCCCGATTTTGGAATTCCGGTGTATTATTGTGTCAAATATCCTGTCTGATAATAATTCATGTACTTCTTTAACGATCATTTTTGCCATTCTCAGGCGTTTATCAAACATTGACAATACTATTCCTTCAATTTCAAGTTCCGGATTTAGTTGTTGTTTTACAAGAGCGATCGTACTTTTTAACTTCCCAAGTCCCTGGAGAGAGAATACTTCACATTGAACAGGAATTAAAACGGAGTCAGCTGCAGTGAGCGCATTGACTGTCAGGATGCCGAGTGAGGGAAGACAATCGATAAATATAAAATCATAAAGATCTTTCAATTCGTAAAGTGCTCTTTTCATTGCAAATTCCCGGCCCTCTTGATTTGCCAATTCGATTTCTGCACCAACCAGGTCGATATTTGAAGGAAGAATATCAAGATTTGGAATACCTGTTGGAATGATAGCATCAGTTGCACTCAGGTTGTTAATCAGGCAATCATAAAGACTGAATTCAATATCTTCGGGGTTAAATCCAAGACCTGTTGTTGCATTCGACTGCGGATCGGCATCTATCAGTAGTACTTTCTTATCCAAAACACCAATAGCAGCCGACAGGTTAATTGCTGTGGTTGTTTTCCCTACGCCTCCCTTCTGGTTGGCAATCGTGATTATTTTCCCCATACTTATCTTATAATTCTAATGTAGTACCAATTTCCATCAGAATCAGTTCCTTTCCTTTTTCATTAAATGTATTCTTCGCTTTATCACTGTCTATTTCAATGTAGCCAAAAGTATCGAAATGACATCCAATAATCCTATCACATTCAATAAATTCAGAAGCGATTGCTGCGTCTTCATAACCCATAGTGAAGTTATCCCCGATTGGAAGGATCGCAATATCAAGTTTCGGGCATGTGGCCGGAATAAGCTTCATGTCCAGAGTAAGGGCGGTATCCCCTGCGAAATAGAAACAACATTCATCATTCCAGACAACGAATCCTCCGGGATCTCCTCCGTTTGAGCCATCTGGCAGACTACTTGTATGGATTGCGTTCACATATTTGACTGTACCAAAATCAAATGTCGCTTTTCCTCCGTGGTTAAGAGGATGCCCTTCAATGCCTTTTTCTCCATACCAGCTGACGATCTCAAAGTTGGAGATAACTTTAGCTCCTGTCCTTTTAGCGATACTTTCTACATCTGCAAGATGATCACCATGACCATGACTGACAAGAATCCAATCAGGGTTCAGCTCATTTGCATTGATGCTTTCTGCCTTTGGATTTCCGGTAAAGAATGGGTCTATTAAAATGGTGTATCCTTTAGTTTCAATCAGAAAACTGGAATGACTGAGATATTGTATTTTCATATTCTTAGTTTTAAGGATTCAAATATACTACAGAATAGAAAAGGGCTGCAATTTCTTACAGCCCTTTTATTTCCTAATAGTGATGTACTATCAATGCTGGATAATCAGTTTTTCTGAAATCCTGCTGCCATCTTTATACCTGGCAAGGAAGTAATACATACCATCCTGTAAATCACTGACATTAATGGTCACCATATTTTCAATGACCCGTTCATTCAGTGACCTGATTAATCGACCATTCATAGAGAATATCTCCATTTTGGCCAGGTTCTCAGAATCTGAAAATTCTATATTGATAAAATCACTTGCCGGACTAGGGTAGAGCTTAATATCCCGTTCATCTTCGACTGCACTCAAATCTACCGGAATTAAAGCTGATTCATTATTCCTGGAAGCGATTTCTGTCTTAGCTGTTGTTTTGGTCGTTGCAATAACAATACAGTAATCTTCAGTCTCTCCATAGGTAACTACTTCGCAAGGTCCAAGTGGATAATCGTTTAATGACATCGCAACACGCAATGTAGTTTGTCCCTGGTAAAGATGTGATGGAGTTTTAATGAATCCACTAAGTGTACCCACTCCTGCACCATATGCAACAAACTCATATGGATCAAGGAAGTCGCCATCCATATTATAGTCGATCCACACTTTCCAATAAGCTTTTTCTGGCCATCCATTACCATAGCCGGCACCAAGGACTATTGGGTATGTTTCGTTTTCTAATATTTTAGTACAAACATTAGTATAATCTGCATAACCACCATCATCTCCTGTTGTATTATCAATATCAGCAAACATGAATCTGTCAATATAGCTTTCTGCTGAATTAATGCCGCCAGAAGGACATAGCGTTGGATAAGGAGGGCTTCCCAGCACTGTTATGTCAAATGAACAAGTTTCAATATTCCCACATCCATCCTCAGCCTGGTAAGTTACAGTATGCGTCGTTCCTGCAGGAATATTAGATCCTGGTGCAGGACCTGCAATTTGATTTACAGTCAGGCAATTTGAAATCTCCATAATATATTCCAGGGATGCATGATTATACTGGTCGTTCCATTGACCACTATGCAGTAATTCCACATAATCCTGTCCTGAACCATAGTTGTTTGGTTGGTTTGGATACCAGTTTTGATAAGTTAATGGATCACCATTTACCCATTCAAACCACCCTTCATTGACATGATCGGATAATCCGATAAATGCAGATTGCATTGTCAGTTTACTTGCCAGGAAATTATTTTCGGTTGCATTATTGATCACTGCCAGGTGACCACCATTTGCAAGACAATTGGCCTGAGCTGTTTGCCAGGTTGCCGGTGATGTGGAGCAATAATAATGGTGGCCATCCAGTGACCCCATGTAAATAAAACCAGCTATCGGTGCTCCATTTCCATTGCATGCACTACAGCACGAGCTTGCAGTTGGAGGCGTCCAGTTAACTGTCGCCCCGGTACTATTCGATTGTACTGTCAAAACAATATCATCCGGGCAATCCATCGTAATACCACCTGAAACGATTATGTCAAAGCTGCATGTTGCATTTGACCCGCATGCATCGCTGACCTGGTAGATAACCGTATGTGTACCTTCTGGCAAAAATGATCCAGGTGCAGGACCTGCAATCTGCTGGACATTGGAACTTGAACAAGGTAACTCCATAATGAATTCAAGGGAGTAATGATTGTATTGATCATTCCATTTACCACTGGCCATCAATTCCACATAATCCTGGTTGTTATTATAATTATTGGGTTGACCAGGATACCAATTCTGGTAAGTCAACGGATCTCCATTTTCCCATTCAAAATCACCTTCCCAGTCTTTGTCATTCAATCCTATCCATGCAGACTGAGCCAGCAATTGATTGGTAAGGAAATTATTTTCTCCCGCCGAATTAATGGAAGCGAGGTATCCTCCGTTATTTGCACAAATTTGTTTTGCAGTATTCCACTTGGCAGGCGCTAATGAACAATAATATTGGTGACCGTTATATTCTCCCATAAATATAAATCCAGGGATATAATTTCCATTATCACAATCGTTGCATCCATTGTAGACAGGTGGTGTCCAGTTTGCATATGCGCCTCCATTAGTTGTGCAATCCAGGTAAATGTCATCCGGGCAATTTAAAGGCACGGGAGCGCCTGTCACATGTATAGTGAATGAGCAGGTACTCACATTGCCACATGCATCTGTTGCTGTATAGACTACAGTAGTATATCCATACGGGAATGTATGACCCGGGTTATAATTG
>JAHHJO010000175.1:0-5383 GCA_018680275.1 Bacteroidia bacterium | reverse complement strand
CAACGGCGGGGCTCTCAGGCTTACGGTAGCGAAGTATTATACACCATCAGGAAGGCTTATACAAAAGTCTTACAGAAGCATCAATAAAGATTTTGAAGCGGATAGTGTTGATTATCAGACCCGATTGCTAAACAGGAAGGTGTTAAGCGGCAATGGAATCGTACCGGATTATATTATAGATGAAACAGAAGATTTAAAATGCAGGAATTATTTAAGTTATTTGGATTTCTTTATTCTAAATAAGATGCTTGAAACTGCTTCTCTTGAGGTGGCCACTGATGAAATTACCAGGCAAGAATATGCACGATTCCTTGAAAATAATTTTGAACTTGAAACCAGTTATTTTGAAGATTCTTGCCCAGTCAGTAAATTCCAGCGCATCCTTGAATCCAGGTGTGTCAGATTGATCAGTGGCGAAAAAGAATATATAAAGAAATTAAACGAAGGAGATCCATTTATTCAAAAAGCGCTTTTATTTATTCAGGATCAGAAAACAACACTTGCATATTTATCTGAGAAAAATTAATTCTCCTTCTTCATTATACCTGATGATAAGCGAAGGTCTTCCAGCATTCTTAATATTTCGTTGTGCATAGCAGGTATAATCAACGTCTTTGATTATTGCCGGCGCAATTTCATTGAAATTTTTAGGGAAAGGGACACCTTGTTTGTTTGCACTGGTTGAAACCAGGGGGTGACCCAGGTTTTCAATGATATCTATAAGGAGTTGATTTTTGGTCACCCTGATTCCTACTGTATTGATTTCTGTACTCAGGTATGCAGGGAGATTGGGAGAAGCAGGGTAAATGACAGTTAAAGGTCTGTTGCAGAATTCCAGTAGTGTTTCAATACGTGGATGAATTGATTCAACACATTCTTTAAGCTGTTCAATAGAGTTTACCAGGATGATTAGTTTCTTTGTAAGGTCTCTTTCTTTAATTTGAAATATTCGGTCAACAGCGGATTTATTATATGCATCACAAGACAAACCCCAAATGGTATTGGTGGGACATAGCATTACTCCTCCTTTCTTTAAAATCGAGTCTATTTGGCTAAGATCATCGTAAGTCTTTTGCATATAACAATTTGAATTGTCCTGCGTTACACTATGTAGTTTTCGGATTAACTTGGGGTATAAACGATATATATGTAAATTTAATTTTGTGAAACAATAAATTAGTCTTAATGAATCAAATTCGAAGTTGCTTCTTTTCCTGCTTAATCAGTCTCGGTCTGTTCTTCTTTGTTGGAGAGCTGCATGCTGCTCATATAGTAGGTGGTGATGTGACATATGAGTTTGAAGGCTTTGATAGCGACAGTAGTCATGCCCAGTTTAAGATTGTTTTTACTATGTACAGGGATCAATTCAGTGGTGGGGCCGGTTTTGACCCGAGTGCCACATTTGGCGTATTTCGACAAAACGCTGATGGTAGCTGGTTCCTTTATGAACCGTACAGGAATATCAGCAACGGACCAGTTGAAGAAATTCCGGGTATTGATGATCCTTGCGTCGATGAACCCTCAGATGTGGGTGTTCAAAAGTCATCTTATATCTTTTCTATCGAAATTGAAATCAGTGAGTTTAACTATATGATAGCATACCAAAGATGTTGCAGGAATAATACCATAGCAAACATCTTGGATCCGGGAGAGACCGGAGCTGTTTTTGACATTATTATAACTCCTAAAGCTCAGCGAGAAGGTAATTCCAGTCCGGTCTTTAATGAGTTTCCACCTATATTTATCTGTGCAGATCAGGAAGTCAATTTTGATCATTCTGCCGTAGATAGTGAGGGCGATATTCTGAGATATACATTTTGTGCGCCTTTTACTTCCGGCGGGACACTTGATGCCAATAGTGGCGGGAATATGGGATGTTGCCAGTGTGTAAGACCTGAACCAAATGTATGTCCGCCACCATATGCCAATGTTGTTTACAAGCCACCGTTTACCAAGAATGCGCCTTTGGCCGGAAACCCGGTCGTTTCAATAGACAATCTAACCGGTTTGATTTCCGGTGTGCCTGAAATCAATGGTCAATATGTTGTTGGTGTTTGTGTCGAAGAATTCAGGGATGGTGAAGTAATAAGTACAATAAGAAGAGATTTTCAGTTTAATGTTGTGACATGTACGCCAAATGTATTTGCACAGCTTGCTGCTGATAGTGTCTCAACAGGAGGTCTGGACGGAAAAGTTTTCTTTATCAATTCTTGCGGCACAAATACAGTATTTATTGAGAATACGAGCTTTAACCAGAATAATATTTTTGCATATCATTGGATATTTTATGATTCAAATGGCGATATCATACTTGACTTGGAAGGAGGGAATGAGAATCGTGATGTTGAAGTTACCTTTCCCGATATCGGCGACTATAATGGAAGAATGATTCTTAATTCCGGCAGCGAATGTTCAGATACTGCTGATTTTAATATAAATATATATCCTACAATTGATGGAGAGTATCAGTTTGAATATGATACCTGTGTCTCAGGTCCGGTATTATTTGAGGATATGACGGTAACGGAAGGTGATGCTGTTATTGGCTGGGAATGGGATTTTGGTGATGGTGGTTCTTCAAACCAGAAAGATCCTGCTTATGAATTCTCAACACCCGGAATGAAACGTGTTACCCTGATTTCTGAAGATAACAACGAATGTAAGGATACTGTGATCAAGGAAATATTATACCAGCCTGTTCCGCAACTTATCATTGTAGAACCAAGTTCATTCCTGGGATGTCTGCCGGCTGATATTGAATTCAAGAACCTGTCGACACCTATTGATTCTACATATGAAATTCTTTGGGATTTTGGTGATGGCAATTCTTCAGGGGAAGTCAGCCCGAACCATGAATATCTAGAGTCGGGGACATATACAATTTCATTGGATATTGTATCTCCAATAGGGTGTGAGACATCTAAAGTCTTTAACAACTGGATCAGTATTCTGGATGGTCCGGTTGCTGATTTTACATTTAGTCCTGAAGATCCAAATGTATTTCAACAAGAAGTCTTTTTTCAGGACTTATCAACCGATGCTGGCGCATGGCAATGGAATTTTAATAATGAGGGTAATTCATTTGTACAGAATCCAACTTATTCATTCCCTGATACAGGCGTTTACAAGGTAACTTTAACAGCCTTTCACCCTGTAACCTCATGTCCCGATACGATTAGCAAGATTATCGACATTCGTCCATTGGTCAAATTGTACATGCCGAATGCATTTACACCTAATAATGATGCTAAAAACGATGAATTCCTGGGCAACGGATATTATGATGGTTTATCTAATTATAATATGCAGATATGGAACAGATGGGGTGAATTAATTTTTGAGACTAACGACCCGAGAGTAGGGTGGAACGGGCAGTATAATAATACCGGTTCCCAATTGCCTCAAGGAGTCTATATTTATAAAATAAGCTATTCAGGACCAAGAGGAGAAAAAGAATCACAGGAAGGACATGTAACTTTAATCAGATAGTGGATTATATTCGGAATTATTATATCTTTGCACCCCGAAATTAAATAGAATTCGAACTATGGATAGTATAAATTACGTTCACGAACAAATTACTGAGAAAAAGAATTTCCCGGATTTCAGACCTGGAGATAATATTGCGGTAAGTTACAAGATCATTGAAGGTGCCAAGGAAAGAACGCAGACCTTCAAGGGAAATGTTCTTCAAATTAATGGATCGGGTTCTACCAAAACCTTTACTGTCAGAAAAATGTCTAGTGGAGTAGGAGTTGAACGTATTTTTCCATATTCGTCTCCTGTTATTGTAGATGTTCAGGTATTGAAAAGAGGTAAGGTGAGGAGAGCCAAGCTATTTTACCTGAGAGATCTTGTTGGTAAAAAGGCAAAAATCAAGGAGAGGAAATTTACGAAAAAGTAAATTTTAAACAGGCCGGTATTTCGTCGTACCTTTTTTATTCAGACTTTTCCAAATCATCTTATCAACTATCCTGTCCGGAATCCAACCGGATAGCAATTTTACACCAATTTTATTTGTGTGAACCATGTATCGAGTCCTGGGTTTAGCAGATTCAATGACCTTCTGGATTTTCTTTGAAATAAATTCTACAGGCAAGGCGTTTTTTTCACTGCTTTGAATGATCCTGTCCGCTTTATGAGCAATATGTCCATATTGGCTGTTAAGATAAGGTTCAAATGTACCAATAGTCTTTTCCCATATTTTTGATTTTACAGGGCCGGGTTGAATGGCGATACAGTCGATTTTATAAATCATCAATTCTCTTCTGTAGATATCGACCATACATTCCAGGGCATGTTTTGAGATGCAATAAGCACCATTGAAAGGAGCTGCAAAAAGACCGGAAACAGAACTAATGAAAATAATTTTTGATTTCCTTTTGTCATCATTTTGATACATAAAAGGAAGACAGGCATTGGTCATATTCCGAACCCCGGAGACATTTACATCCATTTGATGCTCGAAATCTTCATCTCTTATAAGTTCCAGGGGACCTGGTTTAACGATTCCTGCATTATTGACCAGGCAATCCAATTTTTTGCCGCCAAGAATTCGATCTACTTCTTTTATCCCTTCCGCAATCTGGTTCTTATTTATAACATCCAGCAAGATACAATGAAACCGATCCGGCAATTGCGCTTCCAATTTCTTTTTATCATCCAGTTTTCTGACTGTCCCGATTACATTATAATTAAGTGCGCATAAGTGCCTGGCTGCATCCAAACCAATGCCACTTGAAACACCTGTTATTAAAATCCATTTCTCTGTCATAACAATTATTATTAACTTAAATATGCAATTTTGCAATGGAATAAATATCTCCTGGTCTATATGAGGGATCTGAAATATCTTGCTGCGTATACTGTTCCATTGCTAAGTTTCATTTCATTGAAATCCAGCTGTATATTTACTTTCAGCACCCCGGTATTTGTTTTTGTGGCTGTTCTTCTGCCTGAACTATTTTTACCTTCTGACAAAAGTAAGCTGCCTTCTCAGCAATCTGAAAGTAAAGCAAAGAATATCTTCGTTGAAATCCTGTTATATCTAAATATTCCCCTGGTTTTTAATCATCATGAAACTGCAAAGCAGCTTCCTTTTGGATATCCAACTGCGATGTTGGTATCTTTACTGCCACCATTATGGTTTAAATTAATGAATATTAAAATTTAGAATGAGGTGATGCAAAAATCTTTTCTGTTTTCCTTATTGCTGATAGTAACGATTTTATCCTGTGGAGAAGACACGGTAAAAACGTCAGTGGACATTCTGGCCGGAAAGTGGAATATCCATGAAGCCTACCGGGATGGAAGAGAAACACAAACGCTTAAGAAGGGTTATTTTGAGTTTTCTACAGATCAAAAATTGAAAACCAATATTCTC
>JAHHJO010000290.1:0-8540 GCA_018680275.1 Bacteroidia bacterium | reverse complement strand
TCGTTCACTTTTAAACAAATTATATCCTATTTCTTCCTGGTCGGAAAACCTTGAGTTTCCGTTAATGACCTCATCATATTTACTATATCCACTAATAAGACTTCTTTCAAAATTGGCAAGTGCCCTGGTAATCATATAGGGACTGGGTTCCTCTCCATAAGCAATGTTGCTCATTTTCACATATTCAGGATCTTTCTGCAACCTATCAGCAGCGAGAACAATATTGAAGTCCATCTCGGCATGCTCCTGTATTGGAACAAGGACCTGCATTTCAAGCGTTGGCACACCACCTTCCCTTGTAAAGTATGGATGATACCCTATATTGGCAAGACTTGGTGCATTCCGCAATCCCATCCTTGACTCCACCCCCTTGCTCTTAACCAATCCATCACTAAAAGCCAATTCCTGTTGATGACAAGATGCACAACTGATCGTATTATCAACCGAAAGGATAGAATCATAGAATAGTTTTTTTCCTAAAATCCAACGATCTTCTGTATAGGCGTTGTCAACAGGAATATCCATAGCCGGAAATCCTGCCGGTATTTCTATTATTTGCAGTTCGTCCTCAAGAACTATTTCTTCTGAACATGAGGATATAAACAAGCTTCCAATCAATATGCAGAGGATATATCTCACCTATTTGATTACAGTTACTTTATTGATTCCCAAAATCTTTTCTTCACTTCTGAACATCATCAGGTAATGACCAGGATTATCAATAGAAATTTCTTCATTGATCTTAGAACCGTCAATTCGATTCAAGACTTTACCAGTCATATCAAGAATCATGATTTCTGCTAACTCTGTTTCATTATTTTCTTTCTGAATTTTTAATATGCCAGGTCCGGGGTTTGGAAATACAGTGAATTTTCCATTATCAAATAAATTATTATTTGATGTTGTAGTCATTCCGGCTGTAAAAACCTGGTTTCTGAAATTTGAAAGACATACAGCTGCCTGGTTATTATCAGCATGAACGATCAATCCCGATTGTACACTTATATTCTCAAGGGCTTTTGTGTAATCTGCATCGATATAGATTACTTGCTTGCCATCTTCTTCGATACTGGTTCTTCTGACGGTCGCTTTGCCATAATTGTTATCACCTAAACCATGGATTTCGATTTTCTGGTTTAATTGGCTTCCACCGTAACCTTCCAGGGCAACAAACCTGTATCCTGCTGCCCAACCCCAATGCATGGATGGCGCTTTGGGACCCAGTGGATGAGATATAGCCCAAATCGTAGGATCTAAATGATTATGATCAGGATCAACACCGATATGAAAGCTGAGTCCTTCAATCGTTCCGACATCAAGAGTGCCCAGTTCAACTGTGGTCGTACCGTCGTTAGCATTGGCAAGAACCCACAAATCATCAATCATCATTTCCTGCCCGTTATCATGCAGAACAGCTATTTCAGACAAATAATACTCCAACCGGTTCAGCATAAATTTATGATTCATATTATTGTATGCTTCAAGCCCTGAAGCATATGTCTCTCCATCCAGAAGGTGGTTGATCTTTACAACAATCTCCTGGGATTGCGCCTGGATATTTAAGCTGACAACAAGCGCTATAAACAATTGTAAAATAGTTTTACTCATTAGAATAATTTAAGCATTAAAAAAAGATTCACCTGGTAGAATAACCAGGCTTTTAAAAGAATAACAGTCTTAAAAAGGGCCTAACAAAGGAATTGCTGAAAAAGAATATAATTCGGGATGACACCCGGGGGTGAATACTCTTTTTTCGGCAAAAAGCCCTTGCTACATGTTAATTGAATTGGAAGTATTTCTAAAGAGGTTCTTTGAAGAAATACAGGTATTGTTAAGTCACATTGCTGATCACTGATAATATTGTAATCAAGTTCCAGGTCCATGTTAATCTGTTCGTTTGAACAACATCCTTTATCATGATTCCCTTGAGCACAACTCACCACTTTGAGGTCAGCATTGGTTTTGGAACAACAACTTTTCTTCTTTTGTACAACTTCCAGACAGGTTTTGGCGTGCCCGAAAACTTTAATTCTTTTGAGCTTTCCTGTACAGAAATGAGCATCAATCGCAAGACCTGAAGTCGAAAAAATCAGGCAAAGACCTGCGACCAGCATGAAAAGTCGGTATACTTTGAGTTTATACATGTTCCTTTCAAAAATATAGAGAATTCCCCACATTATGAAGAAATTCAAATTTCTGCTGCTGAATTAAAATATATAAACCCCATAAAAAACCAACGGGCCTCTACACATCTGCAGAGTCCCGTTAAGTAATGCTGATCAATTCCTATCTTGACTTTCTCTTCGTTTCCTTTTGGTTTTCATCATTTTGACTCATATAAAATCAGAAAGTAACGGTATCCCATCATTTTAGATATTCTTTAACCAAACTGTTAATGTTTGATGATCAGGGAACCAAATGAGAAAAAGCAAATTCACCAACACCCAGAATGATCACCATCAGCTTTTCTCAGCATAATTTTTCGTAATATTAGTTCCACAAAATCAATATGTTTTGAACCATAAAAGCGAAGTCATAAGAGACAAGGCAACCCCACGTGGTAAATATCCTCACTATAAAAGAGTAGGAGATTTTATATATGTTTCCGGAACAAGTTCCAGGAAAAAAGACAATACTATTGCAGGTGCTCTTGTGGATGAAATGGGTACGACCAATCTGGATATTCGTGAACAAACCAAAGCCGTGATTGAAAATATTGGAGACATCCTCAAACAGGCAGGCGCCTCCTTGTCAGATGTGGTTGATATCACAAGCTTTCTTGTTAATATCAATGACTTTGGAGGATACAATGAAGTCTATGGTCAGTATTTCGACCATGATGGCCCAACCAGAACCACTGTAGCCGTGCATCAACTGCCACATCCACACTTACTTATTGAAATAAAAGCCATAGCCTACAAACCAGAATAATTATGTCAAAATACTCATCAGTACATTACCAGGATTACCTCGAACTGGAAAAAATCCTTTCTGCCCAAAATCCAAGGAGTCTTGAAATTGAAGGAAAGACTGCTCATGATGAAATGTTGTTCATCATCATACACCAGGTCTATGAATTATGGTTCAAGCAAATGAATCATGAACTTAAAGATGTCTACCATCATTTTGAAAAAGATAAGGTTAATGAAAAGAGTATAAGCACATCTGTTCACCGTCTGGATCGTGTAATTGAGATCCTCAAACTACTCATCCAACAGGTAGATGTTCTGGAAACAATGACACCACTCGATTTCCTTGATTTCCGTTCCTATCTTTTCCCTGCATCCGGATTCCAAAGTTTCCAGTTCAGGGAATTCGAAGTATTGCTGGGATTAAAACGGGAAAAACGACATACTGCCTATATGCAGGTATTCAATGAGAAGCATAAAAGCATGCTGGACAAACTGGAAAACAGTAAATCTATGCTTGATCTTGTGAATGACTGGCTCGAAAGAACACCATTTCTCAATTTTGGAGATTTTGATTTCCTGAGCCATTATCGTCATGCTGTTGAGAAAATGCTTGCAAAAGAAAAACAAGCCATTGAAAATACACCAATCCTGTCAGAGCAGTTCAAGGAAATGCGATTAAAGATGCTTGGAGATACAGACAGTTATTTTGCAATTGTACTTAATGAAGACCACCATCAAAAGCTGAGAGAAGAAGGAAAAACCAGTTTAAGTTATAAAGCAATGATCGCAGCTTTACTTATTAACTTATACCGTGACGAACCGGTCCTGCACCAGCCCTTCAGATTCTTACAGGGATTAACCGACATCGATCAACTGGTCACAAGATGGCGGTATCGCCATGCTCATATGGTATTAAGGATGCTGGGTAAAAAAGTCGGAACAGGAGGTTCATCAGGACATGAATACCTGAAAAAGACAGCAGAAAAACATAGTATCTTCAGTGACCTGTATAATATTTCTACTTTATTGATTCCAAGATCAGACTTACCAGAATTACCAGTTGAGCTTAAGAATACACTTGGATTTCATTTTTCAACGAAGGCATAATGAAGAAGATTCTAAATTATATCAATGGCGAATTAACAGAACCAATTGGTAAGGATTACTTGGATAATTATGATCCCTCTATTGGAGAAGTCTACAGCCATATCCCTGACTCAGATGAAAGAGATATTTTACAGGCAGTAGATGCAGCTAAAAAAGCATTTCCTTCCTGGTCCGAATTGTCAGCTAATGAACGATCATCATTTTTATTGAAAATATCGAAAGGGATTGAAGACAAACTTGAAACTTTCGCCCTGGCCGAGTCCACTGATAATGGAAAACCATTGGCCCTGGCTACAAAAGTCGATATTCCCCGTGCCATCAGTAATTTCAAATTTTTTGCTGAAGCCATCAATCATTTCTCATCGGAATCACACCAGATGGCAAAAGTAGCCATTAACTATACGCTAAGGAATCCGCTTGGACCAGTGGCATGTATTTCACCGTGGAATCTTCCGCTCTATCTTTTTAGCTGGAAAATCGCACCAGCTTTGGCAGCTGGTAATACGGTTGTTGCCAAACCTTCTGAAGTAACACCAATGACCGCATATATGTTAGCAGAAGTATGCATCGAAGCCGGACTTCCTCCTGGTGTATTAAATATCGTTCATGGACTTGGTCAAAAAACAGGGCAACATTTAAGTGTTCATGATGATATTAAAGCAATCTCTTTTACGGGAGGAACAAACACAGGAGAAATAATTGCAAGTCATGCTGCTCCAAGATTCAAGAAATTATCGCTCGAACTGGGAGGAAAGAATCCAAATATCATATTTGCTGATTGCGACTATGATGAAATGTTGTCGACAACCATGCGTTCTTCATTTGCAAACCAGGGACAAATTTGTCTGTGTGGATCCAGGATATTTGTGGAACGTCCTATCTATGAAAAGTTTAAAAATGATTTTGTTGAAAAAACAAAAAATCTGATTATTGGAGACCCACTTCAAAAAGTTAAACTCGGTGCGGTGGTTTCTCAATCCCATATGAACAAAATCCTGTCATATATCGATCTCGCCCGGGAAGAAGGAGGAACTATCCTGGCCGGTGGTAAAAGAAAAATTCCAGATGGACGTTGTAGTAATGGCTGGTTTGTCGAACCTACCATAATTGAAGGCCTGGATTACAATTGCCGAACTAACCAGGAAGAAATATTTGGTCCTGTGGTAACAATCATGCCTTTTGATACTGAAGAGGAAGTATTGATGTATGCCAACTCAGTGGAATACGGTCTGGCATCCACATTATGGACCAGCGACCTGAATCGTGCCCATCGTATGGCACAAAAGATTGAAGCAGGAATCGTATGGGTCAATTGCTGGTTATTACGCGATCTGAGAACACCATTTGGAGGAACCAAAAATTCCGGAGTTGGCCGTGAAGGAGGTTTGGAAGTACTTCGCTTTTTTACTGAACCCAAAAACGTATGTATAAAATATAACTGATAAATATGTTCAGGATAAATGCCCACGCACATCTGTTGCCGGAACCTACCGAGATTCCAAAATTCATGAAGAAAAATAAAATCTTCTGGATTAGCAAAGATCGAAAATTCATGAAACAAAAAGGTTGGGAACGACCGGTAGATCATGAATCATTTTTCCTTGAACCCCGATTGGAATGGATGCACAAGCATTATATCAACCATGAGGTAATCATTACTTTATCCCAGCTATACTGCAATGGACTTTCCCGAAAGCTGGCATACGATGTGATACGTTTTCAAAATGATTTCAATGCATCGATTCAGGAACGATACCCGGACAAATTTACTGCCGGTTTTACGGTTAACCCTGTCCACATAGAATCGGCACTAAAGGAAATAGAAAGATGTGTCAGAAAGTTGGGACTTCAAGTTCTTTGCTTGCCGACACACTGGCAGGATAAAAAAAGCAACTGGTTGAGTATCGGTCACGAAAAAGCAGATCCGATTTTCCAACTTGCAGATGCCTTTGGGCTGGCTGTGGAAATACATCCATACGATGCACCAAAAATGATATCCCTGGAAAATCGATTCTGGCGTTTTCATTTGGTATGGATGTGTGCACAAACAGCCGATGCACATCATATGATGACGACCAGGGGACTGACTAATGAATTTTCCAATGCAAGGTATTGCTTTGCCCATGGCAGCCAGTTTACACAGGCCAGTTATGGAAGGCGCCTACAAGGATTCAAAGGAAGACCGGATTTGTTTAAAGATGCATATGCACCGGATAGCAACCTTTTTGCTAATAATGTATTCTTTGATACACTTGTTCATGATGTATTAACAATGAGACTCCTGGTCGACCGATGTGGCTCAGGTCAAATCATTGCCGGACTTGATAATCCTTACCCACTTGGAGAAATGAATAGTGTTAAAAACTCATACCCTGGCAAAGTCATCTATGAAGCACAAATGAACGGGATAATATCAGATACCGAGAAAAAAGAAATCTGGAAAGATAATGTCGAGCGCTGGCTTGGCTTCAAAATAAGAGAATAAGATATGGAACAAACGATTGAAAGCAGGTCATATGCCAGGAAAATGGACCAGCAGGATTCATTGAGATCATTTCGCGACCGCTTTAATTTACCGACACGAAAGAATGGAGAGCCATTTATATATCTCTGTGGTAACTCACTTGGTCTGCAACCTAAAAAGGCTAATGATTATGTACAGGAAGAAATGGAAGACTGGGCCAGACTGGGTGTCGAAGGACATGTACATGCCCGACATCCATGGATGCCCTATCACGAATTTCTGACTTCTTCTATGGCGAACGTTGTTGGAGGAAAAAATATTGAAGTCGTAGTTATGAATAGTCTGACTGTCAACCTTCATTTGTTGATGGTCTCTTTCTACAGACCTAATCCTTCACGGTATAAAATACTTGTAGAATATTCTCCTTTCCCATCTGACCGATACGCGGTTGAGTCACAGGCCAGGTTCCATGGTTATGATCCGAAAGAAGCAATTATTGAATTGCACCCGGACGAAAATGAATATGTCAGTTTTGAAAACATCCAACGCACACTTGATGAGCAAGGCGATCAAATCGCCCTTGTAATGATTGGAGGAGTCAATTATTATTCCGGCCAGCTGTATGATTTAAAAAGTATTTCAGATCTGGCCCGTTCCAAAGGATGCATTGTAGGTTTTGACCTGGCACACGCTGCCGGGAATATCGATTTGAAATTACATGATGATGGGCCTGATTTCGCAGCATGGTGTTCTTATAAATACCTCAATTCAGGACCTGGATCACTTTCTGGTGTTTTTGTACATGAAAGACATGCACACAACAAAGACATTCCCCGATTCCACGGTTGGTGGGGACATAATAAAGATATACGATTTAAAATGGGGCCTGTCTTCGATCCTCTCCCCGGTGCAGAAGCCTGGCAGTTGAGTAATCCCCCGATACTGCCGATGGCAGCCATGCGCGCATCACTAGAGCTTTTCGATGAAGCCGGTATGGACCGCCTTAGAATCAAGTCCCTGGCATTAACACAGTATATGATCGACTTGCTTGAAAAACTGGATCATCCTAAAATAAAGATTATTACACCCAAAAATCAAGACGAAAGAGGATGTCAGCTTTCATTACAAATTAAAGATGCAGATAAATCCATGTTTGATTATATCACTGAAAAAGGTGTTATTGCTGACTGGAGAGAACCCGATGTCATCAGGATTGCAACAGTACCCCTTTACAACAGTTTTGAAGATATCTACGATTTCTACTGTCTGCTTAAGGCTGCATTATAAATTATTGAAACAACCTGACTCAAACGTAAAAGATGAAAGATATCATTGTTCTCGGCGCAGGATTATCAGGAACTTTAATGGCTATCCGCCTTGCACAACGCGGATACAAGGTTGACCTGTATGAAAAAAGACCAGATCTGCGAACTACTGAAATCAGTGCAGGACGTTCTATAAACCTGGCATTATCGGATCGGGGATTAATGGCCCTTGATAGCGCTGGAATGAAAGAAGATACGCTGAAATTGGTTATCCCTATGTACGGCAGACTGATACATGGATTGGATGGTCAGACAACATTATACCGCTACAGCGGCAGGAAAGACGAATGGATCAACTCAATTTCCAGACCGGGGCTCAATACTTTACTACTGGACAAGACAGAAGAATTCAAAAATATCACTGTCTGCTTTGATCATGATGCTATTAAAGTTGACTCCATCAAGGATGAAATCATATTTCAATCACCTGATGGGAAACATACCATTGATACCTCTGGCAAAATTATCATAGGCGCCGATGGAGCAGGATCTTCTCTAAGAAGAGAAATGCAACGTCGTTCAAACCAGTTACGATTCAGTTTTTCACAATCTTTCCTGGACACAGGATATCAGGAACTCTGTCTTCCTGCAGGACCAAATGGAGAGTATCTCATTGATAAAAACGCACTCCATATATGGCCCAGAAAAGGCTTTATGATGATTGCATTACCAAACCTGGATGCTAGTTTTACTGTCACTTTATTTATGCCTTTTGAGGGACCAAATGGATTT
>JAHHJO010000104.1:0-2620 GCA_018680275.1 Bacteroidia bacterium | reverse complement strand
TTTTAGCATTATTGAGTTCTGATAAAGCATGGAAATCAGCCTGCTTCTTGGCCATTTGAATGCCCTCATTATAGGTTTGCATGGCCAATATATTCTCATCCAGCTTTTCATAAAGCTTTGCCAGGTGATAATACAAACCAATATATTCAGGTTGGGTCTCCCTAAGGAAGAGGTATTTTTCAAGGGCTTTATCAAATTGATCCTGTTGCTCGTATTCCTTACCAACGGCAAACAATAAAAAGGCATCATCAGGTTGATCCTGAAGAAATTGAAGGAGTTTTTCCAATCGCTTATCACTCATATCTATTTATTGCTGGCAATTAATTTTAAACTTATAAATCTTAAGAAGTCCTGTATACAATATTTCAAAATACGCACATTGCGAAGTCTATATTTATCACCTTTTTCAAATAAGAACAAATTCCCGAAATCACCCTAATTCAATTTCTCCCTTATAAACGCAGTTCACCGGTCCGGTCAACCAGACATCACGAAAGCCTGATCCCTCTTTTACAAATTTCACTGTAAGCTTTCCACCTTCAGCCTCTATATGTACAATATCATCTTCCATGTTATATTCCAGGGTGGCAGCAATTGCAGAGGCAGTCACACCTGTTCCACAGGACAATGTTTCATCCTCTACCCCGCGTTCATATGTCCTCAATCTGATATAGCCATCCTGCTTTTCCACGAAGTTCACATTGATGCCTTCCCTTGAATATGTATCACTATAACGGATTTTCCTGGCCTCAGCGATAATCGGCAATTCTGAAATATTATTTCGAAAAGAGACATAATGCGGCGATCCTGTATCCAGGACATAATCTGAATCGGTCTTATGCACGGATAAAACGTCTTTGAGTTGTACAGAAACCTGTTCGCCAACTTTTCCACGATGTGGACCATCTACTGCTATAAAATTAGCATCTGTATCACAGTGACCGAGGCTGTGAGCCAGGTGCACGATACATCTGCCACCATTTCCACACATGGTACTTTTATTCCCGTCAGAGTTGAAATAGATCATCTCGAAATCATACTCTTCACTTGCTTCCATAATCATCAACCCATCAGCTCCGACACCAAAGCGACGGTCACAAATTCTTTCTATCAATTCGCGATTCAGACCAGACAGGTCGTATCCATTCGTGATATTGTCAATAATGACGAAATCATTACCCGTTCCCTCATATTTGTAAAACCTGATTATCAAAGTTTATTTTTTAATAATTGTGCTATCTGCAAAACTAAACATATTCAATTTTATGTTAATGAATATGATCATATCTTTGTTCTATGCGTAAATACGGCAGTACTGTTCTTATTTCATTGCTATGTTCTCTTCTCTGTGTAGCTATCTACCATGCTGCTTTCTACAATCCCCCCAGCTCCAACAAAGAATCGTTTGCGAGGTTTGCCAATGACAATACATCGCAATATAACCTCAAACCATCTTTTGTACCGCCTGTCGATGATATGAAATTTATTGATATCGTCAATGAATCAAAATTTGCAGTTGTATCGGTTAAAGCTGTCAAGATCAAAGAAAGCGGATTTTTCAGGGATAAATATTCCAAATCCAACGGATCAGGTGTAATACTGAGTCCGGATGGCTTTATCGTAACAAACTACCACGTGGTTGAAGATGCCAGCGATATTGAAATCAAACTTGAAGATAAACGTGAGTATAAAGCAAAATTGATAGGTTATGATCTGTCAACAGATATTGCACTTTTAAAAATCGAAAGCAATAATTTACAATATCTGGAATTTGGTAATTCTGATTCTCTCCAGGTTGGCGAATGGGTACTTGCCATTGGAAACCCATTCAAACTTCAGTCATCAGTAACTGCCGGAATAGTGAGTGCTAAAGCCAGGAACATCAATTTGTTTAACCGCCAGGGCATTGAATCATTTATTCAGACAGATGCTGCTATCAACCCCGGCAATAGTGGTGGCGCCTTATTAAACACCCGCGGAGAACTGGTTGGTGTGAATACAGCAATATTAACCTATAGCGGAAAATATGAAGGTTTTTCTTTTGCCGTACCCGGAAACCTGGTTCAAAAAGTAGTCTCTGACATACGTGAATATGGTGCTGTACAGCGTGCATGGCTAGGTATCAGCATATTTGATGTCGATGAACAACAAGCCAGGAAACTTGATCTTGATTTCATTGGTGGTGTGTACCTGGATGTTGTAGAAAAAGATGGATCAGCCCATGCTTCCGGTCTCCGATCCAAGGATGTTATTACGTCCATAGATGGTTCCCCAACGATGACAACCCCGGAATTCCTTGAAACTATGGGTAAGTATAGTCCGGGCGATGAAGTCAATATCGAATTTTACCGAAATGGTACCAAACAATCCTGTAAAGCGATATTAAGAAACCAGTTAAATACTACAGATTTTGTAGCTGTCAGAAAAGATGAAATTCTCTTAGACCTTGGATTTGAACTTCGCGAACTCAATTCAGATGAAATAGACCGCCTTGATAAAGAAGGTATCCTGGTCGTCAGCATCTTCCGAAACAGCACCATCGCTAAAACAAATATGGATCCTGGTTATATCATCACAACCATCAATGGCAATGAAGTAACTACTGTGAACCAATTGATTT
>JAHHJO010000427.1:0-13560 GCA_018680275.1 Bacteroidia bacterium | reverse complement strand
GATTCACTTCATTAATATCTGATCCGGAAATCCTAAAACGATACAAAAGAATCAATTATTTTTTATTTCAGCCAGATAACACCATGAAAGGGCATCATATTATTATTATTCATAATTTGTGTAATCATTTCCAAATTCTATGTCTGCAAAATCTAAAATCATAGGTATTGACCCGGGTACAAATATCCTGGGATATGCTATCATCAGTCTTTCGGACAAAAAGCCGAAGGTCGAAGATATTGGGGTTTTAAAACTTCAGAAGTTTTCTGATCACCAGACAAAACTCAAGGAAATATTCCTACAGCTTCAGGAAATCATTGAGACGTACTTACCTGATCATATGGCCATTGAAGCTCCTTTCTATGGTAAAAACGTCCAATCCATGCTTAAACTAGGCAGAGCCCAGGGCGTTGCCATGGCGGCTGCAATGACGATGGGACTTGATATCATTGAATATTCTCCTAAAAAGATCAAACAATCCATTACAGGTAATGGTAATGCTTCCAAGGAACAGGTGGCAGCCATGCTTAATAAAATGCTAAGTTTCAAGATAAATGAATTCTATCTTGATGCCACAGATGCGCTTGCTGTAGCAATGTGCCACCACCACCAGGTATCAAATGGTGGTATAAATATTAAAAAGGCTTCCAGTTGGAAAAAATTTCTGAAGGAAAATCCAGGCAGGATCAGATAGCATCTCGTATTTCACTGGCTATCCTTTCAAACTCTTCAGATGTAAAATTTAATTTGGGATTTGCAAAATTCATATCACCAATGCCGTTAATCGGAATTAAATGGATATGAGCATGTGGAACCTCCAGTCCGATTACTGTCATACCTATACGTTCACAAGGGACAACTTTTTCAATGCCTTTAGCGATCTTCTTACTGAACAAATGCATTTCGGCTAACAATTCATCATTAATATCAAAAATATAATCAACTTCTGTTTTAGGAACGACCAATGTATGCCCTTTTGCTAATGGATTAATATCCAGAAACGCAAAACAATTTTGATCCTCGGCAATTTTGTAACAAGGAATTTCTCCATTAATTATCCTGGTAAATATACTTGCCATGATTATATTGAGATATCTAAAATTTCAAATTCAATTAATCCTCCAGGAGTTTGAATTTGTGCTTTTTCACCAACTTTTTTCCCCAATAGTCCCTGGCCGATCGGTGAATTGACAGAGATTTTCTTTTCTTTCAGATTAGCTTCAGCTTCCGATACAATTTTATAAGTCAATTCCCGGTTCACTTTCAAATTTTTCAAAGTAACATTAGAAAGGATTGTAACCTGTGAAGTATCCAATTCACTTTCATCAATAATCCTTGCGTTGGCTATTGATTTTTCAAGTTCATTTATTTTAGCTTCCAGTAATCCCTGTGCATCTTTTGCTGCATCATACTCAGCATTTTCTGACAAATCACCTTTCTCCCTGGCTTCAGCGATAGCTCTCGCTGCTTCAGCACGACCATTACTTTTCAGGTCATCAATTTCTGCTTTCAATTTGTTATAACCTTCCTGTGTCATATATGAATATCCAGACATATCTCAAAATTTAAATATTAACTGTATTAAATAAAAACGTCTCTGTCCGGAGACAGAAACGCCCTATATCTTAAAATAAAATTACGAATTTCCTAAAAAAGTTCCCTAGAATATTAATCTGAGCGAGAAATTATGTGTTCCCCTGAAAGGATTTGTCGCCCTGTATCCATAATCAATTCCAATTTTACCTTTGCCACCTGCTGACACAGGTAGTATGACAGAAGCGCCTGCAGCCAATCCAGAATAGATGTTATCCTTGAATGCACCTGCATCACCAAAATCAGTTTTGTAAGCACCTCGTAAAGTCACCATATCATTGAACACAAATTCTGCACCTGCGCCTATCTGGTCTCTTGAAAATGCATTAGACGTGAAATTACCAAGTGTCCTGAGCATCATTTTTTCATTTAAATGAAAATCATAGCTAATTCCGATATTCAAAACTGAAGGCAATTCAAATTTCTCTGAACGTTGATCATAAGTCAGTAAATATTGCGCGGTTCCTTCCGGATTATCTCCCTGGAAACTCAATCCTTCTCCACCGAAACGCATTGGAGATCCAATATTTCTGAGTGAAATTCCCAACCTGAAATTATCCTGTGGTCCTGTAACATATTGTACCCCTGCATCAACAGCAAACCCAAATGCACTGATATTTGGTAAAGATTCAGATACTCCCCTGAAAAGAAAACCTACAGAAATCCTGTTTTCATAGGTGTAAGAATATCCAAAGCCTATATTGAAGAATGATGGAGAAAACACACCGCCATCTCCTTCGGGATCCAGAGTTGTAGTTCTTGCTATATCACCAAAATCTACTGACATCAGTGAAATTCCAAATGCAGAACTTTCACCTACTTTCTGTGCATATCCAAATGCATTTAGTTTTAATGTCGAACCTTCATACAACCGCGTGTTGGCAAATATCAATTCCCTGTTCTCAAGACGACTTAAACCAGCAATATTTAATCGCATGGACTCAAGACCTGAAATAGAAGAAGTATTTAAGGTATGTAAACCTGAACTGGCAGCCCAGGGATTCAATAATAATTCAGGTGCTCCTGCTTCACCTTGTCTGTCCGGATTTCCACCATATGCTGTACTTGCTATGAACAGCATCCCCAGTAATCCAAGACCTAATTTTGTTAAGATTTTCATCTGTTTCTGATTATTCAAATTAATCAACATTATATTTTATAGTCCTGACGGATCAAATTTCCTGTTTATACCAAACCATTTTAGTGTTCGCTCTTCACCAAGGTCCGGTGCAACAACATGAATCAGGTATACTCCACTCGCTATTGGAATACCTGCACTGTTCTCAATATCCCACTCAACATCCGGAAGTATCTGACGATTATTCACTCCCCGGTTCGCACCCTGTGTTTGCACAACTCTTTCATCCCTTATAAATTGCTTGATAAATTTTCCATCCAGTGAATAAATCGTAATAGTTGCCCTGGCCGGAAGATTTGTGATCTTGACCGTTTTGGAAAACTGGGATGTTTCATAGGATGAATAGGCATAATATGGATTCGGTACAACATTAACATTTGCCAATGCACCTTCATACTCATCCTCTTCAAGTTCGTTTGTTTCCTTACCTGAAATCGTGAATTCATATTTTGGTAAATCACCAACAGTCTGACATGAATTCGGTGATTGTATATTAAATGAAGTCTCCAGGTTATATGGATTCTCAACCCGTAATTTAATCGTCAGATCATTTGGTACAGCGCCCTGGTCATATGGCAACATGGATTGCCCATCAGGCAACAAGACCATCGATGCCCATGTAATGGCTTTGCCCACATCAATTTTGCCAAAGAGATTGTTAGAAGAATTCAGTTTGTTATGCATGTCTTCACATCCATCATAATCCTGTCTCGTCACATAAATAAAGTGGTTTCCTCCAAGGACAAATTCTTCCGGACTGGCACCAGGAGCTACAAGGTTATCTTCCACCCTGAATAACTGATCATTCGGATTGAATACCATGTCGTCTCCAATTTCAGGAATACCAGGTAACCTGGATGCAAGTCCTGCATTAAACACTGAATTCTCACCAAAGAATATATTAAGTCTTCTTCCAGTCTCTACATCAACTGCATAACCTGGGAACCAGCTATATCCAACTGTTCCATCTCCGATGTCTTGTCCATTTTTATCTACTGATGGTGATTGCCTGAGATCAAACATATCAGCATCTCCTGTAGTTGGCCTGAATGAAAGATAATCTTCATTGGCAGTTTCAACTACGATGCACCTCGACCATTTATCCTTGTCAGAGGTAAAAATTATATCTACATTATTCAGGTTAAAAACACCATTTTTTCCACCATCTCTCAAAAATTCGTGGCTGTTTGAAACCTTCCATGCAGGTGTAATATAATATGAGAATACATCCGAAGCATCAGCAGGTTCAGCAGAGGCAAGGATGAAAGGATAAAAGTATCCGTCTCCCAAACTGCTATAACTCTGGTTTTGATCCATGGTTTCATCTATCTCACCTGAACTCGTCTTCAGGAAATTAAATACAGTACTATTGAAACCAATGCCATAACCTGAAGCATTATCCCTCATAGCGCCAAACCATTGATCACCTTCGGGGTCTGAATATTCCAGGAATGCTGCTAATGCACCGTTGTTATCATCAATTCCGGTACCTGCATCTGCTGTTTGTCCAATCGCTACAGAAAATCCATACTCGGCGACTAATTGTTCATTCAATGCATCAATGGTTTGCTCTGAAGCCAGAGTGTATCCGGTATTGACATCAGTCAACTCCCATACTACTCCCGGATCAAGTGCACACACAGATCCGCCCCTGTGATTTCCTATCATTTCAAGTTGGAATGTTCCATCCTTTACTTCAAGCGGATTATATATTTTAATATTAATCGGACCTGCTCCTGACTTATAATCAATAGCACCATCGAAAGAACCATCAAGAATCTTGTCATACATTTCATCATCCATGTCGAGAAGATTACCTCCTACTCCAACTCCTGATAACCTGGTCACAGCGGCTCCATCACCATAGGCTGCATTTACACCGGTATAGACAATCGGTCTTGGAATAGCAGTATATGTTTTGATGTTACCCCTTCCTTCAAGGTATGGCCTCTGTTGTGTCAGGGTTGGATTTCCTGGTTCGAATGTCGCATAATTGTTATATGCATAAGCCACAGCCATATAGTAATATTTCCTGTGATTTACCAGACGGTTATCACCATCAGCAAACTGATCTGTCAATAGCCTGAAGGTATGATCAACGCCTTCGTCTGCACCATCAACTTTTCTGTCAAAAGTCCAGATCGGATCGGATGCCGCCGGGTTAGGATCAGGAACACTTGACCAATTGAAGATTTCAGCAACACCATTTTTTACATCTACCTGTGCAACCAACCTTGCTTTTTCAACTTCATCCAACTCCTGCGGAGACACATTGGCATTTTGTAATTGATATATTTTATATCCTTCAAACAAGTACGTTCTGTCTTCTTCAGGAATATTATCAGATGAAAGAATATCCAGTTCACTATAAGCCTCAAATGCATTATTTGAAAGAATTGTATCA
Organism: Bacteroidia bacterium; assembly: GCA_018680275.1. Taxonomy (GTDB): domain Bacteria; phylum Bacteroidota; class Bacteroidia; order Chitinophagales; family Saprospiraceae; genus RFSX01. Next base: position 8,425 of record JAHHJO010000427.1, on the reverse strand, counting down.
TTACTCAGGACCAGGATAATCTCCCTGTCCAGTTCAATGATATCAACATCAGGTGCATCGGGGCCATCAATGATATCAAAACATGCATCAAACAGGTTTTGAGCGATATCATCTGCTGCCTGTAATTTGGAAATATCTGGATTTGGATGCATTACATTTGGTACCCAAACAGCTCCAATGATCAATTCGTTAATCGCTCCTGGTTTCAGCAGGAATGGACCAGATGCCTGGAGTGTTCTCCTGTCACCAAAAGCCAATGCTTCTGCTGCCATTGACCATCCTGTCGGATCATTCGGTGGATCGAAGAAAGCAAATCTTGTTGTATCTACACTTCCCGGATTAAATCCACTGCCTCCAATGGTCAAAGGAGTACCATCACGCCATGAGCCCTGGAGGTAATTATAAAATTCATCAGCGATACTCGGATCATTTGTCTGCTGGGGATTCTGCCCAATTCCTCCATTATTATAATAGATGAATGAAGACATGCCCAATTCTACAATTGTATCAAAGTCAGTCTCACCTAATGCCGGGTTCTCCAGAATTGTATCGCCTCCAATTATCAGAAAATTTTTCGGCCCGAGTGGTCCCCTGAAATAGTCCGTTCCAATAATCGGAACCTCATCACAATAGGTATTAACACCACCATCACAATTACAACCGTTATTACCATCCAGTCCGTCTTCATTATAAGTGTATGCCAAACTCCTTTCAATGTCACATCCCGAATAATCATCCAGGTGACATCCCAAATCAGGATCTACCCACATGGCAAAATATGTATTTCGAATATCAGTTTCAGCCCTGTTAATCAACTTATACCTTTGGAAAGTCATATCGTTGATTTCATCATTGGTTGCATAGGCAAAAGCCTGAACCTGAACTTCCATCTGGATTTCTGTACCCTGTGTCAATGAGTGGGGCCCACCAGCATCGTTATATATCCAAAACATCATCTGGTCGGGAACCAGCTCTTTGGCTTGTTTCCTGTTTTCAGGTTCACAACCCCTGATATCGATAATCGGAAAATCTCCGAATACCGGATCATATTCTCCGTCAAGATCCTCATCCCAAAATGAACCCAGTCCCTGACCTGTATCAGGTAAATCAAAGCCATATTCTTCGTTGAAATACGGATTCCCTTTCCCAGGCCAGTATTTTACGCCGGCAGGAATTGAATCAGGCTCATATTCCACACCATCAAATACAGCTTGTTCATAATCACGAATCGCTTTATCTGCTTCTGTACCATCAACCTGGAAAAACTGATCCCATCTCTGGCAAAATACAAGATCTGTAAGACCGGTCACAGGGTCAAGGGGTCCGGGATAAAAATCTGTCTGACCACCATTCCTATAATCGGTTGCTGCTACTTTCAGGTTACCAGAAGGATCTCGTCCACCAAGCCAAACTGCCCCGGCAAAGATTGAAGATACTTCAGGGATTCCAGATCCGACCGGAGGTGCAGGAACAACATACTTTCCATCCTGTAAATCCCACCAGACATCACCACCTGTCAGCAATCGTGCACGGACATTATTGATGTCCATATCTACTTGTGCAGTTGCAGCAGTACAATCTTCTCTAAAGTTTATTTCAGTTGAAGTATCCACATTTACCTTACCTCTCTTTCTATCAGGGTTAATGTGTGAAAACAACGGGATAATCATCATTGAGAAGATGATCGATAATCCAATATTTTTAAAATTTATCATAATTATTTCTTCCTCTAAGGATTAATAAATTGAATTCAAATTAGAAATTGACAATTGCTCCAAGGAATATCTGCCTTGGTCTTGTATAATTTCCTGGCGCCAAAAGAAACCAGTTGTAAGTCGACAAGAAACTGTCCAGACTCAACCCTGCATCAACGATCTGGGCAACACGTTCTTCACCAAATTCTCCAAGGAGATAACCGTCGCTGTCCGGATCTCCGGAAACATTATATACGCCAACTACATTATCAAGGTCAAACAAATTCTGTACCCTCAGATATACATTAATTCCAAGGTATCTTTTTGATTCTTCAGAAAACTTGATCTGGAAGTTTTTATCCAATTGTAGATCCGCATTGAATGTCCATGGTAGTCTTGCTCCATTTATTGTCTTTCGTCCTGAGGCGCCACCTGGCTGTGTAACCGTCTGGAAAGTTGAATATGGACGACCTGATACGGCAGTCATAAACAGGTTGAGCCCTGCATTTGCAAAGATGTCTTTTCCTGCCAGTCTTGGCCCATTATAATTCTTGCCTGAAGAATACCTGTAATCAGCGACAGCCGTAATTCTGTGTCTTTCATCGAATGATAATGGAAGCAGCGTTCTGATATTTCCTCTCTGGTTAATTCCTCTTCCTGAATTGGCATTCGAACCTGATCCATCAGCAAACTGCAAGGTATAGGTTGCATTCAACTGGAAATTTCCTGTCCTTCTTAAATCGTAGGAAAATGCGAAACCTTTGACAGTACCAAAATCCAGGTTACCGTAAGTTTCGTATTGTGATACACCATCAGGAATGAAAGAAAATATCCTGGCCTGGATCATATCTCTCATTTCCTTGTAGTATGCGGAAATTTTCATTGCCGAAGCATTTGATATCTTTTGTTGGAATCCTACTTCGTAGTCTATTGTTTTTTCGGGTTTTAGATCCGGGTTTCCTGCAGGACTGAATCTTGAAACATCAAAGAAGTAGAAATAATCCAATGGTGTTGAAATCACATTGGATGGTGGTCTCTGCACAAGTATATCATAGTGTGCAAAGAACCCTGCATCCTGGGAAATCGGGAATGAGAATGCCAGTCTTGGCATAAAATTCAACTGAGGGTCATAGTCCTTAAATGAAAGATCCGTATTAAAGGTTTCTTCCACTCCGTCTTCATCTACCCTGTAAAATTGTGGATTTCTTCTCTCAAAGTCTTCCTCTACATATGCAGGGAATACCAATCCACCTCCAAACAGAAGGTTTCCGTCAGTTGCTGTTCCATCCGGCTTGAACCATTCGTCTTCCAACCTGTATCCAATCACATCATCTGATCCCTCTCCTGAAACGTAAACTCGGTAGTCGTCTCCGACACTACTTGGCCTGTCACCTGGATTATCAGCAAAAAACTGTCTTGCTGTTTGAATTTCAGAAAAAGAATAAGGATCCTTAAGAACCTTACTGTTTGCATCATAATAATCTACACGCAAACCTAATCTGAAAATGATATCCTTAAATGTAAACTTATCCTGAATATATGCAGCTCCATATATTGGTTGCCATGGTGCTACCAGGAAGTTCCTTCTTCCTTCTGAATCTTTACTTGTGAAAAAGTCATCAAAGGTTACAGAGTTATCAATTTTATTTCCGAGGTAATCATAACCAAAATAATTGAGCCCGATATTTGAGAAGTTATTCAGCTCAGATGCTGAAAACATATCCAGTCTCAAATCATCCGGATTTAATCCATCTGTATTTATGTATTGATCAATAGGAACACCTTGAGATTCCCTTAATTCGCGGAAAAATGCATTATCAGCAAATTCTGCTGAAGAATTGCCTACACCATATTGAGTGAATTCCAACTGTAAAGCCTCATCAACGAATGTCCCTACAATATTTGAAGTGTCAACACCATTGAGATGCCTGTTGGCTTGTGTTCTCATCAACTCCCAGATCCTTCTTGGATTTAATCCCCATGATCTTTGTATCCGTTGCTCATACATGAAACCAAATTGAATACTGTGCTTCCCGCTATCAGAACCTCCTGGAAAGAGATCAAAGCCTGAAGTTACATTGATCGTATATGTTTCTGCTTCGGATTTACTGTTCAGATTATAAACCTGACCTACATTGTTATAAAGATTCCAAACCTGGTTTAGGGCAACCTCTTGAAATCCGTTGAGAGGATTATATTTTGCAAGGACAGGATTGATGGTTTCACTTGCTGTAAACTCGCCTTCTTGCAAAGCATATCCCTGGTGGGCAAAAGGTACCGGAAATCCAAGGTTTACAAATTGTATTTCTCCACCCCAATTATCCGGATCAGTTAATATACTGGCTACAGGATTCCAATCTCTTGCAATAGACCCATAATAACCATACCTGAATATATTATCCTCGTGTGTGATGTCTTCACGTTTAGTTTTATTCTTTTCATACCCGAACTGAAGTGTGTAAGATGCATTCCTGATAATAGAATTCTTCTTTTCTTCATCGCCACCAAAACTCTGGTTGCCCAGTTTGTGACGTAATCTTACATTACCTCTGTATCCCGATCTGTAAGCAATTGGGTTGTTGGTCCAGTTATACAATGCCCATGAACCAGAAGGAGCAAAGACATTTTTACTGTCAAAAACAGTACCTGATACTGTAAAATCGATATTCTTGCTAAACCTGGAATCCAGTTTTAAACTTACATTGTAGTCTTCATCTGTCTGGTTTTCTCTTGCCTCTACAGGTTCTGGAATATCTTCAGAAGTAACAAATTCAGCTGACGGAAAATCTGTTCCATTAAAGGAAGTGATCGGTGATTCCTCCAATTGGTTGATTAATGATCTTGGTGCCCTGTAATATCCAACGGCAGAAGGTCCATCTTCTTTGATCTTTGAATATTGTCCGAATGCCCTGAATCCTACGATGGACTCCCCTTCTTTATTTTTGAGGATTGGCCCGCTAAAATTGGCATTAAGCAGGTTGTAGCCATATGAGTCGAGAAATTCACTGGTCTCAGCTTCTATACCACCGGTAAAGTTTTGGGAAGGACCTTTGGTCGTAATCGAGATGATACCACCTGTTACATCTCCATATTTTGCTTCTATTCCACCGGTAATCACCTGCATCTGATCTATTTGTTGCTGTGGGACCTGGTTTCCGACAGAAGCCGAACTGACCCGAACCCCATCGATATAGTAATACGTGGCATCTGTCCTGGATCCCCTGACGGAAATATTACCATCATTTCCAAGGGAAACTCCTGCAGTGGTTGCTGCGATGGCACCAATGTTTTTCGTCGGTAAAGCCTGGATATTTTCAGATGTTAATGATTTACCCTGGGTTGTATTATCAAATTCAACCAAGGGCACCTGGTAATCAACAATTTCAATAACATCAACGAGTACACCTTCTTCCTTCATAGATACATCAGCGACATTTACTTTACCGGCCTTGGCCACAATACCGGCAATTCTCTGTGTCTGTAATCCAAGGAAACTTACCTCAATATCATAGGTACCTGGATCAATATCTGAAAAGAAATAATTACCGTCAAAATCAGACTCCGTACCGGTAAGCAGTACATCGTTCTTGTAAAGTGCAATTGTTGCAAATAAGACGGCCTCGCCTGTTCCTTCTTCGGTGATTTTACCCTGCAATGAAGTCTGGGAAATCGCCAATCCTGAAAAGAAAAAACATAAAATGAAAAGAGTAAAATTCTTTAACATCAGTTAGCTTTTGAATATCAAAAAAAATATGCTACTTCAATGAAGCTCACAATGTAAACAAATATTTAAAGCCTCACAAAATTTAAATAAATTGAAGTCTGTTAGTCGACATAGACCAATTTTATACTGTTGATATCTTCGACAACAAAACATCTCCAATTTTAAACAATGACTCATGCGTCCACCCTGCAATATGAGGGCTTAGAACTACATTGTCCATTGCATAGATCTTAGAATACAGCTGATCCTCTTCTGATGTGAATTGATGTGGTTTTTCGTTTTCAAAAACATCCAAACATGCTCCTTTTATCCTGCCGCTTTCCAGGTGCTTTACCAGATCACTGGTTTTGACTACATTACCACGTGAAGTGTTGATCAGGATAAGAGATTCTTTACATTTTGAAAGAAATTCCTCATCCACCATCCACCTGGTTTCTTCAGTCAGGGGCACATGGAGGCTGATAATATCCGCTCGCTCACAAATAGTTTCAAGACCTACTTTGCTAATATAATTCAATTCTTCTGGAGTATTCAACACATATGGGTCATAATATATAACATCAAGTGCCCAGCCTGACAATTTGCGGGCCAGAGAAGAACCTGTATTGCCCAGGCCAATAATACCAATCGTTTTACCACTCAATTCCATCCCCCTGTTTGCCTCTCTTTTCCATATCTTATGTCTTACTTCTTTATCCGACCTTAAGAGATTATTACACAGACAAAGCAGCATTCCCATCACATGTTCTGCAACAGCATTCCTGTTTCCTTCAGGTGAATTAAATACCTTGATGCCTTTAGTCCTGGCATAGTCCTGATCTATGATTTCAAGACCTGATCCCAGGCGACCAATAAACTTGAGGTTTTTAGCCTGATCAATAATCTCAGCGGTCATTTTAATTTTGCTGTTGATTACAATTCCGGTAAGATCAACAACTGCTTCAGCAAGGTTCACCGGATTAAATTCAGGTTCAAATATCACGTAATATCCTAACCGACCAAGTCCATCCCTAAGCACCTTATGACAATGATCTGTTACCAATACTTTTTGATTCATCTTTATTTTTATCTCTGTTAAAAATTATAATTTACCGTTTGAAAAAAATCAAATATGAAGTATTTATCTTTTCTTTTTATAATCTGCGGTTTCATTTCTATTGATGCCCAATCAACCTGGCAAGTGAAAGCTGAAAATATCGATCCTTCTGAATATTACGGGGTAACCGTTGCTAATGGCATGGTAGGTATTGTTTCTTCTCCGGAGCCACTAAAAGTAAGTGATGTTATTCTGAATGGTGTCTATGATTATTACCAGCGGGGAAGGGTTTCCAATATCCTGAAAGTATTCAATCATGTTAATATGAACCTGGATATTGATAATGAACGTATCAACAGGAATAATATCTCCGAATTTGCCCAGACTCTTAATATGAATTCAGGGACCCTTACAACAAGCTTTGATTTCAAAAACAAGGCATCTGTCGTTTCTGAAGTGATGGCTCTCAGGCATTTGCCGTATACTTCAATGATAGTCACAACAATTCAAGCAAAAGAAGACATTATCATTTCACCAATGTCAGTACTGGAAGCACCAAACCATCTGAATGATATCAGGAATTATTATTCAGAAATCGACAGGCCACATGTTAAAATACCATTGATGAGTTCTGTTGCTCTAAGTCCCTCAGGAAATGTGAAGATCGCAGCATCCAATAGTTTCATATTTGAAGAAGAACATGGGCATGAACCAGATCTTATACATGAAGACTGGGACTATAACATGCATTTAACAAAATTTAAAAAAACAATAAAAGCCGGGGAAACGTACAGTTTTAGTATTGTCGCTTCAGTAGTCGCATCCAACCAGTATGAGGATCCACACAATGAAGCAGAAAGATTAACAATATATGCAGCCCTGGAAGGCAAGGACAGGTTATTGAAAAGACATCGGGAAGCATGGGACAGACTTTGGGAAAGTGATATTATTGTTGAGGGTAATGACGATATCACAAGAGATATCCGCTTTGCACTATATCATTTGTATTCATTTGCCCGGGCAGGAACTTCCTACAGTTTGTCCCCGATGGGACTTTCCGGTCTTGGATATAACGGGCATGTGTTCTGGGATACAGAAATGTGGATGTATCCTCCATTGCTTGTTCTTCAACCTGATATGGCTAGATCCTTCCTGGAATACAGGTTCGAAAGACTCGAGGCCGCCCGGAAAAATGCATTTTCTCATGGATATAAAGGAGCCATGTTTCCATGGGAATCCGCTCATGACGGTTCAGAAGACACACCGGTTTGGGCATTGACAGGCCCTTTTGAACATCATATAACCGGTTGTATCGGATGGGCTTTCTGGAAATACTATGAGGTCACGCAGGATAAGGAATGGCTATCCACAAGAGGTTACCCCGTATTACAGGAAATAGCAGACTTCTGGACAAGCAGAGTGGAACGAAATGGTCCGGGCCATTATGATATAAATAATGTTGTAGCAGCTGATGAATGGGCAGAAAATGTTGACAACAATGCATTTACGAATGCAGTTGCAATTCTATCATTACAGTATGCCACCAAAGCTGCGGAAGCTTTAGGGATTGAAGCTGATCCCGATTGGAATCATGTCGCTTCCAATATACCAATACTGACTTTTGAAGATGGAGTCACCCGTGAACATGCAAGCTATGAAGGTGAAATGATCAAGCAAGCCGATGTCAACCTCCTCGCTCATCCCCTAAAATTAATAAAGGATAAAGAACAGCTTGAAAGAGACCTGAAGTATTATGAGAGCAGAATGTCACCTGATGGCCCCGCCATGGGATTTGCCATCCTTGCTATAATATACAATCAAATTGGAGACAGCAATAAAGCGTCTTCTATCTTTTCAAATAGCTATAAACTTAATGAAGTGCCTCCTTTTGGTGTATTGGCAGAAACAGCAGGTGGTACAAATCCTTATTTTGCAACAGGTGCAGGAGGAATGCTTCAGGCTGTATTATTT
>JAHHJO010000444.1:0-6595 GCA_018680275.1 Bacteroidia bacterium | reverse complement strand
TTTGGGGAGATAATCCTGACAGAGCAGCCTTTGGTGATGGTGGTGACTATACTTTTGAATATGACAACAACAATAATACTTTGACTCTGAATGGTCTTGGTGCATTTGTAGGACTTGCAAATAAAACGGCAGATGGAGATAATCCTGATCCGATTAACAGCAAGACGTATGTTGTATTTAACCTGGCAGAAGGTGCTATCGCTGATACATTAAATATTGCATTGGATGGACCTACATGGAACTTCTATCTTGTAAGCTATCATGATCCTGCTGATCTTCCTGAAATCCCTACAGATGTGCCTGTTTTTGGAGAAGATTATCCTGATGTTTCTCCGACAGCAATGTCTCATACTTTTGCAGCTGCAGATGGAGGCGTACTTCTAGATACCATTCAGTCTGCTTCTACTGTAGAGTTTGGTGTTGATGATCCTGCTGACGCAACAGCAGCCAAAGTAGGACAGTTTAACAGGACTGCTGATCAGTTCCAGGAATTGCAATTCCAGACTGCTCCTGATAAAAATGATATCAATTACGAGAACTTAAGTACGGTTTCATTGGATGTCTATTTACCTAGTTCCAATGATTATTCAAATACTTTAACGAACTCAGTAATTATTGGGTTTGCTGATAAAGGTGCGACTGCGCAATGGTGGACTGATAATTATGAATTCGTAAACGATGGTTCAACACTTCCACTTGATGAGTGGACGACTATAACTTATAACCTTGGAGAGACAAATGCAGGTGCTGGTTCAGGCACAATCTATGAAAGAAATGATCTGGATATGATCTATGTTCAGATTGGTGGAGGTAACCACACTGACACTGGAACTTTCTATGTTAGAAATCTTAGGTTTGAATAATAAAATTTAACTAATTAAACTTAAATTGATGCAACCTGTTTTAAGGTTGCATCAATTTTTTTTCGATATGAGAATCTTAACAGCACTACTTCTTTTCAATGTATTATTTTCCTGTTCTTCAGATGGCGAAGAACCAATGGTCATTGAAAATGTCCCTCCTGTTTTTTCCATGGAATCAATTACAGTTGAAGAAGGGAATCAGGACAAATCCGTATTTGTGAGTCTGAGGTTAAATAAAACCTGGGATAAAACTGTTTCTGCAACACTTAAGACAGTGGATGGAACAGCTGTGGCTGGTGAAGATTTTATAGCTATAGATAATGAACTTGTGGATTTTGATCCCGGTTCACGCCAGGAAAATCTCAGGATTCAATTATTGGCAGATGAGCAATGGGAAGAGGATGAAGAATTCTCTATTGAAATTGTATCAATTACTGAAGCCACTACAAGTGCCAATTCGGCAACTGTTACTATAGAAAATGATGATATTCTTGGACAATTCGATCTTCCAGATGGTTATTCTACGCCTGAAACATATCAAGGAATGAATTTAATTTGGAGTGACGAGTTCAATGGTACAGAACTTCTACAGGATGACTGGACATACGAGATTGGAAATGGTGCAAGCGGATGGGGGAATAATGAATTACAGTATTACACCGGTGAGAATACCATTTTTTATGAAGGCCACCTTGTTCTCCAGGCCAGGGAAGAATTCTTCGGAGGATTCAATTACACATCTTCCAGGATAATCACAAAAGACAAATTTGAGTTTACCCATGGCCGTGTTGATATCAGGGCTGTACTGCCTGAGGGGGAGGGTATCTGGCCTGCATTATGGATGCTCGGAGCCAATATATCAGATGTTGGATGGCCAAGATGTGGTGAAATAGATATTATGGAACTTGTAGGTCATGAACCGGGAACAGTACATGGTACGGTGCATTATCCTGATCAGGGAGGAAACAGGATTTTTACTGGAAATGAGACCTCACTTTCAAACAACAGAAAATTTTCACAGGATTTCCATGTCTTTTCTGTCATATGGGAAGAAGACAGGATCAAGTGGTTAATGGATGATAAGCAATTTTACCAGGTATCCAGAACGAGTCTTGGTAGCCAGAACCCGTATCCATTTAACGAACCTTTCTTTTTTATATTCAATATTGCAGTTGGCGGTAACTGGCCGGGATCACCTGATTCAACAACTTCATTTCCGCAAAATATGATCATAGATTATATTCGTGTATTCCAGGAAGAATAAAATTAAATTTTGATGTGTATGAAAAAGCTGACAGAGATTCAATTTTATGCAAGGTTCCTGTTTCTTTTTCTATGTGTCATTCCTTTCAATTCTGAAGCCCAGGGTTTTTTATCAACAAAAGGTAAGGCTATTGTCAATAGTAACCAGGATACTGTACTCCTGAGAGGTATGGGGCTTGGAGGATGGATGTTGCAGGAAGGGTATATGTTGCAAACCAGTGATTTTGCTAATGCCCAACGAGAAATAATTGCCCATATTACAGACTTGATAGGTGAGGAAGATACAGAACTTTTCTACGAAGCATGGTTGTCAAATCATGTAACAAAAACTGATATTGATTCACTTAAATCATGGGGGTTCAATATGGTGCGTTTACCAATGCACTATAACCTGTATACCTTACCAATTGAGGAAGAAGCTGAAGCAGGTAAGCATACATGGTTGGAAAGAGGCTTTGAACTCACAGACAGCCTGGTAGAATGGTGCCGTCAAAACGAAATGTATGTGATGCTGGACTTGCATGCAGCACCAGGAGGACAGGGATACGATGAGGGGATATCAGACTACGATCCGTCAAAACCATCCTTATGGGAAAGTAAAGCCAACAGGGATAAAACTGTTGCCTTATGGAAGAGACTGGCTGAAAGATATGTAGATGAAGAATGGATAGCAGGCTATGATCTGATAAATGAACCCAACTGGAATATGAACGGAAATATTCCTTTGAGAGATATATACCATGAGTTGACTGACAGCATCCGATCTGTCGATAAAAATCACATCATTTTTATTGAAGGCAATTGGTTTGCCAATGATTTTACAGGATTGACTCCGCCCTGGGATGATAATTTGGTTTATTCACCTCACAAGTACTGGTCAATAAATGATAAACCATCCATTCAATGGGTATTGGAAATGAGGGACAGGTACGATATTCCACTTCTATTTGGAGAAAGTGGAGAGAATTCCAATGTCTGGTTCAGGGATGCCATCCGGTTATTTGAGGACGAGGGTATAGGTTGGGCCTGGTGGCCAATGAAAAAAATCGAATCCATTTCAGGACCACTATCTATTTTAAAATCTGATGAGTACATCACTCTGCTTGATTACTGGAAAGGAAATGGGAGTCGACCAACAAAGGAATTTGCCAAAGCGGCATTAATGGACCTTGCTGATAAACTCAAAGTTGAAAATTGTGTTTTTCAAAAAGATGTGATAGATGCCATGTTCCGACAAGTATATTCCACAGAAACAAAACCTTACAAAACGCATACGATACCAGGTGTTGTATATGCTACTGATTTTGACATTGGGCAGATCGGATATGCGTATTATGACACTGAATCCGGAAACTACAATGTTTCAACAGGCCAGTATACATCATGGAATAACGGTTGGTCTTTGCGTAATGATGGTGTTGATATTGAACCTTGTGATGATATCGTAAATAGCAATGGATACAATGTGGGATGGATAAGTAATGATGAATGGATGCAGTACGATGTAGAAGTAGAATCCCCTGGAGTATTTGATGTTACTTTGAGAATTGCTTCGGAATCAGGTGGAGGAAGCATTCATTTTAAGGTAGGGGATGCGGATATAACAGAAACTTTCCAGGTGCCTTCATCCGGCTCATGGACAAATTGGGTAGACATGGTCGCTCAGGATATTGTGCTTGATGAAAACGATGCCAAACTAAGATTATATGTAGATAATGGTGGTTTCAATCTGAGTAGCTTTGAATTTACCCGTAAGGCAGCCACTACAAGTGTCTCAGCCAGGCTTCTCAGCGCAAAAACCTTCGACGATCATACAATTCAACTGGATATCAATAAGAATCTGAAGGAGCCTTTGGCAATTGATGCAGAGTTCACGGTCCATGTAGATGGAAATACAGTCAAAATCAAAAATTATTATCTCGATCCGGAAAATAATAGGATAATTTATATCCAACTAGAGGAAGCTATGAGATTTGATCAATCCATACAGGTTTCTCATAATGCAGGCTTGATTGAAGCCAATGATGAAACACTATTACAATCTTTTGTTCTGGAGCCGGTTCTTAATAATCTGGAAATGTTACACCCGATCCCGGGAAAGATTGAAGCCGAAGATTATATTTACCAGGAAGGTATCCAGCTGGAAACGGCATCCGATGATGGTGGCGGATTTAATATTGGGTTTCTTGATCCTGGTGATTTCCTGGAGTACCAGGTTGAAGTCTTGAATTCTGCAGATTATATATTGCAATACCGTGTTGCAAGTGAACAAAGTTCAGGATCCTGTAAATTGGTGTTTATAAGTCAATCCGGGGAAGAACAGGAAGTTGATATGTCAAATTTTTCTTCAACCGGAGGCTGGCAAAATTGGGTGGACAGTGAAACAGAGATATCACTCTCGGAAGGCATATACACAATGCGCCTGGAGATAATAAATGGTCCGTTTAACCTTAATTGGTTGAATTTTGTATCGGTAGCGCCTCCTGAACCTGAGTTTCCTTCCGGTGTTTTTATAAAATCTAATCCGGTATCTGATCAGGTAACTGTAACCGCAGGATTTTCTGTACCTCATAAAATCAGCTGGGACTTATATAATATGCTCGGGCAAAGAATGAAGTCAGCTGATATTGCCTATTCTAAAGGAATAGAATTTGAGGTAGAAATGTTTGACCTTCCCGCAGGATATTATTTTTTAAATATTTACCTGGAAGATGATACAAAATATCAATTCAAGTTGGTCAAAATCTGATAACTCAATAATGCATCATAAACTCATTTAAGTTTGTAGATGGATCCAATTGGAGTTTCTTTCTCAGTCTGTACCTGCTGATTTCCACACCTCGTACAGAGATATTCAGCAAGGGCGCGATTTCTTTGGTCGTAAGGTTCATCCTCAAATATGCACAGAGCTTTTGATCTTTGGGAGATAATACCGGGTGTTCATATTTTAAACGCTTTAAGAAATCAGTATGAACCTGGTCAAAATAGAAAGTGAATTTTTCCCAATCCTCGTCAAGACGTTCGTCATTGGAAAGGATCGATATGAGTTTTCTCAATTCTTTCTCAGCTTTTGGATCCTTGATATATTTTTTCAGAATTTTTGCTTCTTCTTTTACCTTACTTAGTACTTCATTCTTTTGAACGATATGCATCATTGAAGATGCGAGTTGTTTATCTTTGAATTCAAGTTCTGCCTTCAATTTTTCATTCTTAAGTTGATCGATTTCATCTTTGGATTTTTCTTGTACATTTTCCATGTCACGTACTTTTCTCCTATATTTTGATCTTGGTATTAAGATTAAACCTGCTAAGATCAAAAAAGCAACTAATAAATAGATGGCATTGAATAATTTCGACTCATACCAGGGAGGTTTAATCGTAAAACTAAATCGACTGACCTGGCCGATATCTCCATAATTATTCTTTGCTGATACTGTAAAAGTATAGCTGCCATGAGGAAGCCTTGAGTAATCTTTATAAGTTTCCTGTGTCCAGAAATCATCATTTTCATCAATCCCTTCAATATATGGTTTATAATAAACATCATCTGAAGAGCTAAATGTAGAATTGAAGTATTCAAACCTGAGGTAGTTCTGGTTGTAGGGTAATATTATTTCAGAAGATCCATCAACTTTCGAAATGTTGTCATTAATGAAGCCGCCATATATGATACTGTCTTTTTGATTTATGATTCTGACTTTTGAAAGTAAAGCTTCAGGCGTTAGAGGTTTTTGATTTCCTGGATTAATAACCTGTATGACACCACTCTCTGTCGGAATCATAATGTCCTTGTTGACTATAAAGTGCAATTCCTCAAATCCATCCACAAATTCATCTGCAAGTTTTGGGAAGGATAACTTTTTGAAATTCCTGTTCAATAAATTTTCGTCAATTTCAAAATATCCAAAGTCCTTATCAGTCAGGTACCATATTCTTTTGTCCGGATCCTGGAATAACCTGAGCACCCTGTTGTTAGGGCCCAATAATTTCTCAAAATCATAATCAACAGAAAATCTGTCCAATGACTCGATATACCTGTACACATTATTTTCACCGGCAATAACCGGTTTGTTGTTAATAAGAAAAACATGATTTCTCAGAAGAGACGGCAGACCTTCTTCAGTGGTGTATTTTTTTACTGATATGTTTTCGTATGACTCATCAAAATTGATCTGGAAAATCCCCCTGTATGGGTGAGCGATCCAGAAACGATGTTCATTTTCTTTGATAACGAGCCGTGAAGATTCCTTAAATCCTTCATATTTTTTGATGAATTGCCATTTGCCATTTCGATTTTCGAATAACGATAGCCCTTCATATCCTCCAGCGATCACCTTTTTATTGTTATCTACTCCAATGAACCTCCAGTAACCGGGATCTGGAGATATTTTAACAGCTTTATTATTGTCGATCACAAAAGCACCAGCATTATGACCCATGAATAAACTGTTACCTATTGTGTCCAGACC
>JAHHJO010000308.1:0-3965 GCA_018680275.1 Bacteroidia bacterium | reverse complement strand
GGGAGAAACAGAACCACAGGTTGTTGAATATGTACCCAGACCTACTGATCGGTTTTTTAACCTGTCATTATTTTTCCAGGATTACCTACCTAAAAATGAAGATTTTAAAATGAACCTGAACCTGACTTTCGGATCAGGTCTTCCTTTTGGTCAAAAAGATAATAATACGATATATCGAAATACATTCAGATTTAAAAATTATCAGCGTGTTGACATCGGCTTTTCCTACCAGCTCTGGGATGAATCCAAGCGCAAGACAAAACCATATCATCCTTTAAGATTTACCCGGAATGCCTGGGTGAGTTTCGAGGTATTTAATTTACTTCAGATTGCCAATGTCGGTTCCAATACCTGGATTAAAACCATCGGTGACCAGCAATATGCCATCCCCAATTTCCTGACCTCAAGACGGGTAAACCTGAAATTCAAGATAGATATCTAATCCAGCGATCTAAGGTTAAAAACTTTTCCAGATTGCAATTACCGAAACCTCCTTCCAAGAATCACCCACCCCCGAAATTGATCGTCATTAAGGCATTAGAACATTAAAACATTAAAACATTAAAACATTAAAGCATTAAAGCATTAGAGCATTAGAGCATTAAAGCATTAGATCATTAAAGCATTAGATCATTAATATACCTCCGTGCACATAGACTGCACGATAACCCCCAAATTTGAAGTATTCTAAATCCGAAAAACAGATAATATGACATCAACCCAAATGCGTATGGCAGTCAATGAGATCCATTCCGGGATTAGCTTTGAAGAGAGCAGTATCCCACAGTGTGAAAAAAATGAAAAACAATGGAAAGAACTCCAGGAAGAAATTCAAAATGGATATTCAATCGACAAACTGGAAAACATCAGATATACCTATAAAATGAAATGATAATGGAAGACCTTCAAATTTTCATATTACTCGGCCTGGCTCTTTTACTTGTAATCTACTTTTTATATAAAGGACAAATCAGACTGGAAAAGCAGAAATCAGCTTTGCTTGGTGATCAGGTGGGATCATTAAAAGTAGAATTACAACAGGAAAGGTATCTCCTAAAAGAAGAAAGGCTTGAAAAACAACGATTGCTTCAGAAGATAGCCGGGATGGAATCTGATTTCAGGAACCTTTTACAAAAACACAATGAGGCTAATGACAACAAAAAGGAACTGGAAGAACGTTTTGAATTATTGGCGAATAAAATCCTTGAAAAGAAAACGAATACATTTGACAAACAGCATCGTGCGAGTATCAAGGAGATACTGGAACCACTCAAGGAAAGAATAAAGCATTTTGAAAATAAGGTAGAGACGAGTAATAAGGAATCCATTGCCAGGCACAGCTCACTAAGAGAGCATATCATGGTTTTGACTCAACTCAATGAAAAGGTGACCAGGGAAGCATCTAACCTGACCAATGCGCTTAAAGCAGATACCAAGAAACAGGGGAATTGGGGGGAACTGATCCTGGAATCAATACTGGATAAATCAGGTCTTGAAAAGGGTAGAGAGTATCATGTCCAGAAATCTTTGCATAGCGATGAAGGAAAAAGATATCAGCCGGATATCGTTATTGATCTACCTGACGGTAAAAAGATGATCATTGACTCCAAGGTCTCACTGGTAGCCTATGAACAATTTATTAATGCAGACAAACAGGATGACCAGGATAGCAGCATTAAAGCTCATGTGATGTCAATCAAAAAACATATTGATGGTCTTGCTGAAAAGAAATACCATGAACTTTATAAAATCGAGTCGCCGGATTTTGTACTGATGTTTATTCCAATTGATACAGCCTTCTCATGTGCAGTTAATGCAAGTCCGCAATTGTATCAATATGCTTTTGAGAAGAATATTGTGATCGTAACACCATCGACTTTGTTAGCCACTCTAAAGACTGTGGATACAATGTGGCAAAATGACAAACAAAACAGGTATGCCCTGGAAATTGCATCCGAGGCTGGAAAAATGTACGATAAATTCACCGGGTTTGTTATTGACCTTGAAAAAATTGGCAGGCAACTGGATACTGTTAAAACCACCTATGATGAATCCGTAAAGAAAATGTCTTCAGGCACCGGAAACCTGATCAAACGTGCAGAAAAGTTGAAACAATTGGGAGCCAAGGCAAGTAAAAGCTTACCAAAACGTCTCGTTTCCTGATTAAGATGAAATTTGCTCGGTCTTTGTTGGATATGATCGACTCTTTGAATCCCCTTATATTGTCTATTTCCGGCTGATTTTAATCATTTTACAAATTGATTGACATCATGCAGTTAAAGGACAGATAAGGGGATATTT
Organism: Bacteroidia bacterium; assembly: GCA_018680275.1. Classification (GTDB taxonomy): domain Bacteria; phylum Bacteroidota; class Bacteroidia; order Chitinophagales; family Saprospiraceae; genus RFSX01. Next base: position 1,664 of record JAHHJO010000308.1, on the reverse strand, counting down.
AGTAAAAAGATATTATTATGATTTTAAGCGAGAAGATGACGATCACTCAATTTCAAACCAAGTTCAGAAAAAAGTTCCCAGGTCTGAAGATTGAGTTCTATTCAAAAAAGCATGGTGTAAATGCTGGTTCACTCAAAGAAAATCAGTTAAATGAAAGTCTCTTACTCAAAGATATAACCGGAAAAAAATTAGGTGAGATAGAATTTACCCCAGCTATGACGGTTGCACAACTGGAACAAAAAATGGAAAAACAATTTGGTCTGCATGTCCAGGTATTCCGACGATCTAATACGCTTTGGCTACAGACTTCATCTACTGATGACTGGACTCTTGAAAAACAGAATACCAAGGGTTTACATTCAATGGTTTCTTAAAAAAATAAATATGGATATACATTTTAATACAGTACACATCTTGATTAAAGAAGATGAATTGGCAACGTATGAAGAAAAATTGCAGAAAAAGTATGGAATCTACGATTTTGCCAAAAAAATAGATGTGAAAATCAATCAGATTCATCCTGGAACAATAGAAGTGTCGCTGAACCTTCAGGTGGAAAAAGGAGCACCAATGCATGCAGCAGATACTGATAATGTGATAAGCCGGGCTTTCAATAATGCCGTAAAAAAATTAAATAAACAACTGGAAAAATATAAAGACACCCATTACCGAAGTTCAAGAAAGTCAGATATAACAACAATTACTGACTTGTGATTTCCTAGCAGAGATTTTCTGAAGATAAGTGTTCCTTGATTGCTGAGGTCTTATATCACCTAAGCAAAATTGATCAACATATGAGAATACTTGTTCCTACTGATTTTTCTAAATGTGCAGATGATGCATTGCATGCTGCTATTGATATATGTAGAAAACTGAAAGGGCATCTTCATCTCTATCACTCAGCCCAGGTACCTGATAATTGGGAATACCTGGATGTAGAAGCAAAGGTAAAGGATACTGTGAATAAGCAGGTTGCCTTGCAGGCACGTGAAGCACTCAAAAAAAGACAGAAGATTGCTGAGAACGAAGGTGTAGAATGTGATATCCATTATACAGGTGGCAAATTTCTGCAAAACTTTAATGAAGTCCTTGAAAAAGTTAATGTCGATCTTATCGTTATGGGGTCATTTGGGACAAGTGGCAAAAGGGAGTGGTTTATAGGATCCAATACCCAGAAAGTAGTACGCAAATTTCATAAGAATGTCCTGGTGATCAAACAGGAGGTCCAGAGCCACCTGTTCAGAAAAGTTGTATTTGTATCTTCACTCAACGAAAATGATAAGAATACTTTCCTAAGATTTCTTGATTTTATACGGCCTTTTGATATTGAAGAATTGCACTTGCTGGCAGTTAACCTGGGGGGATACTTTTTGCAACCTACAGTTGTAATGAAAGAAGTTTTAAAGGATTTCAAGGATCTCGCAAAAGGCTTCAATTGTCTTACACATTTCTACCAGGATTATTCTGTTGAAGCTGGTATCAGACATTTCTGTGAAGAAAATGATATTGACCTGATCGGAATTTCCAATGAAACCAGGTCACCTATCAAACGCATACTCCTGGGAAGCAATGTGGAGATGGTGGTAAATCATGCGTCCATACCTGTGCTTAGCCTGGATAAGTAATGACATAAGATTTTTGCTATGAAAAATACAATTGTTATC
>JAHHJO010000102.1:0-6226 GCA_018680275.1 Bacteroidia bacterium | reverse complement strand
GTACAGGGTAACTCCACTGAATACCGTATAGATGACTTCCAATCCATCGTGGATAGCAAGATTTCCTTTATGTCAACTGATTATTCTTCAGACTATTACTTTGGTGTATATTCAGACAGTACGGACAATTACTTTCAAATGGTCTATTTTCCGGATTTAGAGACTAGCCAATCGTCTACTAATCATTTTATTGTTCTTGATTACGATGAAAGGTATGTGCAGGATAATTATTCCCAGGAATACATCTTATCTACACTTGAAGAACAGCTTAGTTCCAGGCTGGGTCCAAACGATTATTTTAATATCTGTTACTCAAATTTTGTAACAGATTTTGCCCGTGATACTTGGACTCCAGCCACCAGGGAAAATATTGAAAATGTCTTTTCTGAGTTGCGCACCCAGGGATACAGTGATATTTCGAAGTTGGAAGTTTTACTACCGGAGGCATTAAATTTTATAAATAATAATCAGGAAAAATCAGAACTAACAATTTTGAGTTCTGGCACCAATTTTACGCGACAGGAAGCAGCAGAGGAATTCCTGGATTACCTGTCAGATTTTATAGAAGACATGACAATAGAGGTAGACATTTCCGTGGTGGATTTTGCAAATGGCTACCGTCCTTCTGACTGGATCAATAACCAGTTATTCCGCGGCAACGAATATTTCTATAATCTCCTGACTTCTGCCAACAGTGGTCTGCATTACAGTGCGCTTTATGGAGATATCCCGGGAGAAGCTTTGTCAGAAATTCTGGTATCCCAGGCAGATCTGATCACCGAATTCGATCTGGACCTGGATCCGGCTAACGGGTTTACATATTCCAACTATATGAATACATTTAATCTAAATGCTTTTGTAAATAATGCACCCTTGATGATAACAGGTAAGTTCATTGGTACTTTCCCATTTGAACTGGCATTAAAAGGTATCAGTAACAATACCATCTTTGAGAAAAGTATTGTTATTCCTCAATCAAGGGCGTTTACATTAAATGATAAAGCTTCAAAAATCTGGCATGGCCAATTTATTTTGAATAATGAGTTTAATAACAATAATCAGATCACAGCAGATGTCATAGATATCAGCAGGGATCAACGACTTTTGTCAGCCAAAACGATTTTCCTTTGTCTTGAACCGGATACAATATCTATCAGCAGTGCAAATACAAATAATGAAAATGACTGGGTTGTCAGTACGGAGGAACCTCAAAACAATACTACGAAAATTAAGGTCTATCCCAACCCGTTTGTCGAAAGACTGACTATTGAAATCCCGTTCGATGGAAATCAGGATGAGATCAGGATTCAAATAGTCAATAGCCTTGGTTCAGAAGTTTTAGTGAAAAATCTTGAAAAAGAATTCAATGAGGAGCAATTGATTTTAACCTGGGAAAGTGATGAATCATTGAAAGCAGGAATTTATTTTATTCATATCCAGTCAGATGGTATCAATGAGATCAGGAAGGTGATATATGCTGGGAGATAAAAATTTCTCAAAATCAAATAAAACAAAAAGACTTAAAAATAAAAAGGCCGAGGTCATTGTATACCTCGGCCCAATAATATGTCTATCTTAATTATTTAATAATGATCAACTTTTCAGTAAATGATTCATAGCTATTGCTGGCATGTACTGTATAAACCCCAGCCTGGAATAATTGAGATGAAAGATCAAATCCAATCTTTCCATGCGTATGTTCCATCATCTCCTGCCAAACAACCTTGCCATTGATATCATAAATGTAAATCAATGTGGTTTCATGTACACCACCAATACTCAGATTTACGTTATCCGTTGCCGGATTTGGATATACCCTGACATTAAGGAAATCATCGGTATCTACCGCATTGTTGGTAAGTATTTCCGGTGTATTATTGTTCGAGCCACATGATATACAAGGTCCTACGCTGTCCCCGGTATGATTACTCAGATGTGAAGGTACAGCATTGGCACTGATACAAAGTGTCTGCATATTGGCCGGATTGCCTGGAGGAAGGTGACACAAGTAAATCTTGTTGTTATTGTTACCACATTTCCATGCATCGGCATAATCACTAAGACTTAAGGCCTGTGAACAATCAGGAATTCCATCACCGTTGTTGTCTACAGTATCGTCACCGTTAGGACATATATCGCATACATCACCGACAGTATCACAGTCTGAATCGGCCTGATCTGCGTTTGCTGTATCAGGGCAATTGTCGACATCTCCGCATACTCCATCACCATCTATATCATTATCAGCATCAAATGGACATATATCACACACATCTCCCTGTCCATCTCCATCTGAATCCAATTGATCTGCATTTGCCGTATCTACACAGTTATCAACGTCTCCGCATACTCCATCACCGTCTATATCATTATCAACATCAAATGGACATATATCACACACATCTCCCTGTCCATCTCCATCTGAATCCAATTGATCTGCATTTGCCGTATCAGGGCAATTATCTACATTACTACATACCCCATCACCATCTGGATCTTCACAAATATTAATCGTATAATCCTCTGCTTCTCCATAATAAGTATTACACGAGGCGTAAGTACTATAATAACCATAATAATCTGAAATCACTCTCATTGTATATGACCCGCTTGCAGAAGTTGGAATGGTAAATGATGCTGTTCCTGGAGTACCCCAATAATTTAGCCATATATAAGAAGCTACCAATTCTCCTGAATCATCAAAATCACCATCAAGATTCCAGTCAATAAATACAGAGGCATATTGATAATAATAATTGTCACCTGTTATAGATATTGTATAATTATTTCCAGGATCCAACTCAGTTTGAATACTTGTGAAATTTGAATATCCATCTGCACCACAACCAGAATTATTATTAATGTCTTCAAGTGTAACATTAGTAATAAAATAACCCCAACAAGCGCCATAATAAAGGGTAATATCACAATAAGATGGTATATCAATTAAGTTATCACAATTATCATCAATCCCGTTGTCCAATATTTCAATAGCACCTGGATTTACATTCGGATCATTATCATCGCAGTCATCGCATAAAAGAAAGCCATCTCCATCAGCGTCAATGAATTCATCTGCTGCTATCACCCCGTCACAATCATTATCTAGACCATCGCACAGTTCTGGTGCCCCAGGATACACTGTGGGATCACTGTCGTCACAATCATTGCAAAAAGCAACACCGTCTCCATCCCCATCGCCTACATTATCTACCGAGCCATCACAATCATTGTCAAGACCGTCGCAGATTTCTGGTGCCAAAGGATAAACGTCTGCGTTGTTATCATCACAGTCATCGCATGCGTAACCGTCACCGTCAGCATCCACCTCATCGGCTGGTATCACACCGTCACAATCATTATCAAGAGCATCGCAGAGTTCCGGTGCTCCAGGATATACAGTTGGATTGTTATCATCACAATCCCCATTACAAGCACCAACGCCGTCTCCATCATCGTCATCAGTATCTATAACACCATCGCAATCGTCATCAATACCATTACCACAAACTTCAGACATTGCAGGATTCACATTCGAATCAGTGTCATCACAATCACAATCCTCGATCCAACCATCACCATCAGCGTCAGTTCCAGGAAGCCCTGGACCACATGGGCAATCTGCAGGAACAATAACGGTATCTGTTGATGCAGGATACAATTCGTCACACCCTTCATCAAAAGTACAATCATTGCCCTTTAGAACTGTAACCTGTATGGAACCACCAGCTGGACACAATCCATCAGGAAGTGGAAAATCCCATACCCCCCAATCATTGTATACGTTTGCATCGGAGCAAGTACTTACAATTTGAATTGGTAATCTTGAATCGTGCGGCAAATTGGTAACTGTTGTATTGATATGATTATAAACAAAGGGTATATTATTATATGTAGCTGGAGCTTGACCATTTATTGCAACAGCTACGTTAATAGTCCCTCCGGCACCACAATCCTGATTCTGGGAATCACCATGCCAGTGCTCGATGTATATCCTGATGTTTTCACCATCAGGTGACCAACACCAGGCTGTCTGAACCCCATGGGCATTTAGCGATGGCGCATTAGTAAACAAAAGGAAAAGAAGAAAGGATAAGACAACCCTTATACTTCGTGAAAGATAGGTAGTGAAAAAATGTTTCATGATTTATAGGTTTTAATTTGTTAATATTTCAACAATTACATTTTTATGCAATTGTCATTCTTAAGATCAAACCAACATTTCAAACAAACCTATCCCATAAGCAACTTGACAGTTAACATGAAAATTATAAAAACAAAAATGAAAGGAAGGAATTAGATTTTGGTTTTCAGTTGGTTTTTATTGATAATTTGGTTATTAAAGGTATTTGTCAAATTTAATATAATGTTTATTTTATAATTCAAACACTATTTTTTACTTTTTAACATTTTAACAAATTATATTTTGTTTCTTTTTCTGTTTTAATATTGGTTAAATTTTGAATACCACCTTTTTATAGTTTCCTGAGCCTCCTTACCTTGAGGCGTATAATCATTAGCCCTGAACTTTTGCCGGTGATAACCGAACGGATACCACTTCCAGTAAAAACAGCCGGCCCAGTAGGGTTCATCGATAAAGCTCTGATATAAAGCCTCAATAGCAATAGACTGGGCTTTTTCGTTTGTTTGTAGTTCTGATCTCCTTTTTTCAAGGAGCCAGGTTTTCCCGGCACAACCGTCAACAGACAGGTATCCATATTCTGTGAAGACAACCAGTTTTTGATACCGATCTGACACTGCCCTGATTCTTTTCCTGATAGGAATCCAGGCTTTTTTCAAAGTGCGTAAATCAGGGTCTTTTTTTTCAGTTAAAGGGAAATAGCTACTCAAACCAATAATATCAAGTGCATCCCAGAAAGGCATGGTTTCGAACTCATCCCAGTTGGCACTGTATGTTAGCATACCGGAATATTCTTTTCTAACATCCTGGATAAGTGTTCTCCAGAATGCCTCTCTCTTGACAGCAGAAATTTTGAACTCTGTACCTATACAGAAAAGCTCGACTTCCATTTCCTCGGCGATCCTGGCAAAGCTGAGAATATAATCCCTGTAATCTTTTTCCCATTTTATCCAGTCCCGATCTTTGGTATATTCCATATCACCAACCCATTGACCATGCATCCAAAGCTGAGGTTTAAGCATCACTTTTCTGTCATTCTCTTTTGCAAGTCTTATCGTTTCTCGCGCACCATCCGGGGTTTCACCCCACCATTGGTGATTATTGCCGAATAATACCCTGGCTTCATTGTTGGGTGTAAAAGCATAAGGCACTACCGCTACCCATTTGGCATTTATTGATGCCATTTCAGGAAACGGATCTTTTTCAAATGGCTTGGGCGGAGCAACAAGAGTCATCCCCGACATTTTGGAATCACACCACTCCTGCGCTTGCAGGATCATACTTATTATAAGAAAACTACAAAGAAGGAGATATCTCAAGATCATATCAGATACCTTTGATTCGTGACCAGAGAATTTGCATCATCTCTTCCTCTTTGCCTTCCGGGGGACCACCTTCAGACTCCATCATTTCATATCCCCCATTATTATTTTCCTCCAAAATAAATCTGAAGATAAAGTCATCTTCACCCCTGCCACCACGAAAAGTACCATACCTGAGATCATTAAACTGTAGACGGCCGTCTTTCCGCCTGATGATATTATAAAAATCCTTGCTGAACCACTTAAGGGTTTCTACAGTTGAATCATTTTCCTCAACATTAATAAGCTTATAATTTTTATTTATCGCTTTGAACTCAATTGGTGAGCGATCAAACCAGGAATATTGTCCCTGGTAATAGACAGAATCACTATCAACGGTGACACTCCACAATATGTTATTGAGGATAGTTGGTCCTGATATACACCTTTTGTATTCAATATTTTGCTCAGCCAGCTGACTTGAGAATTCTGAATTCATTACTTGCTTGTTCACAACTGTAAAACACAAATAAAGTGAGCTTATAATTAGTCCTGCATAATTCCATTTTCTTCTGGACCTGGAATCCTTGCCCAGGAATGATGCGACGATCAGGCATATGATAAAAGGTGCGGTATATAATGGATCTGCAACAGATATTGTGCTGAATGCAACCCTGTAATCGGAAAATGGGGCAAAAACCTGGGTGCCATACATTGTAAAACAATCAAGAATGATATGTGTAAATAATCCCCAGAAAAACAAAAGCTGCCAGTCTTTTAAAGT
>JAHHJO010000580.1:0-5100 GCA_018680275.1 Bacteroidia bacterium | reverse complement strand
TTCTGAAGCCGGAAATCAGGTCAGCAACCAGGGAGGTGATCGGAAAGTACTTACCTGAAGAACTTTATTCTACAAAACGGGAAGCAATCCAGGATGAAATATATCAGCGGACGGCATCTTCGTCTTCTGAAAAGTATATTGTATTGGATGCAGTCCTGATCAGGGAGGTGGCACTTCCGGCTAAACTTAAAGAAGCAATAGAAGTAAAACTTGAAGAAGAACAAATATCATTTCAGTACGAATTCAAATTGGACAGGGAAAGAAAGGAAGCTGAGAGAAAAATCATTGAAGCTCAAGCTAAAGCTGATGCCAACAGAATTCTGAATCAAAGTTTGACTGATAAGATACTCAAGGATAAAGGTATCGAAGCCACACTTGAACTTGCCAACTCACCCAATTCAAAAGTGGTTATAGTTGGAAGTGGTGATGGTGGATTACCTCTGATCCTTAACAATTAGAGGATTTTCGAATGTACGGAACTGGTTTCGGATTTTTTCGGGACCAGTTCCTATTTATTTGCTTCCCTGTTTGGATCGTCTTCAAAGTACTTGTCGAAAACTTTATCCACCGGTTCCCATAGCTCGATTTTATTTCCTTCGGGATCCATGATATGAACGAATTTTCCATAGTCATAACTTTCGATGTTATCGCAAATGGTTATCCCGGCTTCTTTTAATTCCTCTACCAGTAGTTCGAGGTTTTCAACCCGATAATTAATCATATATTCTTTGCTGGAAGGATGGAAGTATTCAGTATCTTTTGAAAAGGGGCTCCACTGCAGGTATGATGATTTTTCAGGGTCATCGTATTGTCGAGATACAAAGGATGCACCATATTGGTCTGCCTTTATTCCTAAATGGTTCTGATACCATTCCTTCATTTTGTTTACGTCATCGCATTTAAAGAAAATGCCACCAATTCCTGTTACTTTTTTCCTGGACATGATTAAGTACTTTATGTAAGATTAATATAATTATAAATCTTATTGATTAGTTAATCTAATATTCAGGATGTTACATCTAAATAGGGGAGCATCCTATTGTAAAAAGCTGTTCAATACTGTAACTTAAAGTTTGTTCACCACGTATTAATTCAAAAAATGAAAACCATCACCATGAAAAATGTTTGTTCACTTATATGTTTTGTTTTATTAACAGTGTTAACTGTACATGCCCAGGATGATACACGTCGACTCGGAGATTTTGAATCACTTGAAGTTTCAGGAGGTATATCAGTGGATTTATTCCATGGAAGCCCGAAAGCAGAAATCGAAATGATAAAAGGAGATATTGATAAATTAAAAACCGAGATAAAAGGCAATACCCTGAAGATTTATTTTAAAAACTCTTCCTGGGGATGGGGCGGTGGAAATGGTAAAGCCAAAATCAAATTATATTTTGAAGATTTAAATGAAGTTGATGTCAGTGCAGGCTCAAATGTAGAATGTAATGAGGTCATAAAGTCTACAGAATTCGATGCTGATGCTTCAAGTGGCGCCAGGCTTGAATTGAACCTGGAGGCCGAATCAGTCGATTCAGATGTCAGTTCGGGAGCTTCCTTAAGACTGGAGGGAAATGCAAAAAACCTGAAAGTTGATGTCAGTTCGGGTGCTTCTTTCAGGGGGTCTGAATTAAAGACAAAAAATGTTGATGCCGATGTGTCTTCCGGTGGAAGCATTAAAGTATGGGCGACAGATAGTCTTTCAGCGGATGCCAGTTCTGGTGGAAGTGTCAAGTATAAAGGAAATCCCGCCAAAACAAATATAGATTCCGGTAAATATTCCGGTGGAAGTGTAAGGAAGATGGATTAATTCCTGAAGAAATTAATCAAACAGCAAAGCTTTCGCCACATCCGCAAGTTCGTTCGGCATTTGGATTGTTAAAAAAGAATCCTTTTCCGTTCAGTCCACCCGAGAATTCAAGGGTGGTATTGCAGAGGTAAAGAAAGCTTTTAAGATCAGTGACTACTTTGACGTTATTATCCTCAAATATCTGATCGTCTTTTTGTTTCTCATTATCAAAATCCAGTTTATACGTTAAACCGGAACAACCACCGCTGGTCACGGAGACCCTGATGAAATAATCCTCACTGAGCTTTGATTCATTGAGAAGCTCGGCGATTTTTTCTTTGGCGCTGTCAGCTACAAATAACATTATTTTTCTAAATCGTTTTTTTCTTTATAATCCGATATGGCACTTTTGATCGCATCTTCAGCAAGGACAGAACAGTGAATTTTTACAGGTGGTAAAGCCAGCTCTTCTACAATATCCATATTATCTATTGCTAATGCCTGATCAATAGACTTTCCTTTTAGCCACTCTGTAGCCAGGGATGAGGAAGCAATCGCAGATCCGCAACCAAATGTTTTAAACTTGGCATCTTTAATGATTTGAGATTCTTCATCAACTTCGATCTGTAAACGCATTACATCACCACATTCCGGAGCACCTACAAGTCCGGTACCTACATTTTTTGAACTTTTATCCAATGTGCCTACATTCTTAGGTCTTTTGAAATGTTCGATTACTTTTTCTGAATATGCCATTTTAATTAACTTTTTTAACTCAGGTTATTTAACAAAAATATTTGTAACAGGGTTCAATTCCTAAATTTAATGTTCTTGCCATTGAACAGATTCAAGATCAATACCTTCTTTGTACATTTCCCAAATCGGGCTCAGATTTCTCATATGGTTTACTCCTTCGGAAACCTGCCTGATTGCAACATCAATTTCTTCATCAGTTGTAAAACGTCCAAGGCTAAACCTAATAGAAGAATGTGCCAGGTCATCACCCAAGCCAAGCGCAATCAGTACATATGAAGGTTCTAAAGATGCAGATGTGCATGCAGATCCTGAAGAAACACCTATATTCTGATTGAATGTCATCATGAGTCCTTCTCCTTCAACATGCTTGAATGAAAGATTTGTAACGTGAGGCATTCTGTGTTCGGTGTTTCCATTAATGTAAACTTCTTCTACACTGTCTAAAAATGCTGCTTCAAGTTTGTCTCTTAATTTACTTAACCTTTCAGCTTCTGCGGTCATTTCTTTTGCCGCCAGTTCTGCTGCTTTACCAAAGCCGACAATACCGGGTACATTAAGTGTTCCTGAACGCATACCTCTTTCATGTCCTCCACCGTCCATTTGAGCAGTGACTTTAACGCGGGGGTTCTTCCTGTTTACAAAAAGAGCTCCTACTCCTTTGGGACCATACATTTTATGGCCGGTAAAAGCCATTAAATGAACACCTGTTTCTTTTGGATCAACCGGAATTTTTCCAACTGCCTGGGTTGCATCACTCATGAGTAAAACACCTTTTTCAGCACAGATTTTTCCAATCTCCTTCATAGGTTGTATTACTCCAGTCTCGTTATTTGCCCACATGACTGAAACCAGTATAGTATTTTCTTTAATAGCTGATCTTAAATTATCCAGGTCAACCAGACCATCTTCATTGACGTCGAGGTATGTCACCTCTCCTCCCATTTTTTCGATCTTCTTACAGGAGTCAAGAACGGCTTTATGTTCTGTAGTCAAAGTAATGATGTGATTACCTTTTCTCTTATACATTTCAAATACGCCTTTAAGTGCTAGATTGTCAGCTTCAGTTGCGCCGGAAGTGAAAATTATCTCCCTTGGATCCGCTGAAATCAGATTTGCTATCTGTTCCCTGGCATAATCAACCGCCTCTTCGGCAACCCACCCAAAAGGATGATTCCGGCTTGCAGCATTGCCATGATGCTTGAAAAAATAAGGTAACATGGCTTCTACAACACGTGGGTCAGTAGGCGTGGTAGAATTGTTGTCTAAATAGATTAATCTATCTGTGTTCATTTATTTAGATTAAATTTAAATACAAAGATATATATTTCCTGAAGTTTAAATTGCATTATTATTTGCAATTGAATATTAAACGCAAGTTTTTTATACTAGTTTAAAAATGTTAGTATTTAATTCAAGAATTTTGGAATATGACTTATACATATAAAGACTGGACGGATAAACTAAAACAGGAATTAAAAACCGAAGATTTGTCATCGAAGCAGGTTAAACTGAAGAATGGTATCGTTTTTAATCCGTTACTGAATCCTGAATCACAAGTCTATTCTGAAAATACACTAAATATGCCTTCAAGCTTCGCAATTGGGCATTGCCTGATTGGTGATAATGATCATGATATTAATAGCGCCCTGCATCTATTGCTATCACATGGCCTCAGCTGTTTCAGGGTGATTGCTGCTGAAAGTACCAACCTGAATAGTGTATTAAAGAATATTCACACAGATATGGTGTTTATTGATATTGTGGCTGAGAACGCGGATGGTCAGCAGCGATTTCTTGAATATATTTCCTCTGGAGACAGGAGAAAGCATGAAAAGATGAGTTACCAGTCACAAGGAAATAGTTCACCAGATGCAGACAGCTTTGTAAAGGTATTTGACTTTACCCTTGACAAACTCGAAGAACAGAAAAATACCCTTCAAAAAATATACAATGTTTTGTCTGATGATAATTTTAATAATATCAAGCTGCGGATCAGGGTAGGGGGTAACTTGCTGGATACACTTCCATTTATTCGAGCCATAAAAAGATTGGAAGCAGACTTTTTTAGTGGAGAAAAACTAGTCCTTGAAGCAAATTGCAATCTCAGGGAAATAAAAAACGATCCGACAGAGTGCCTGGTAAGCGCTTCAGTAATTGCTATGTGGTGCAGAATGGCTGGTGCAGATCAACTATATTTTGACAGGTTGAATGTTCCAGGAGACATCGAGCATGCGCGCCAGTTACTAAATATTCAGAATTTAATTACACATGAAGTCAAAATGGACTCTGGCATAGATCCATTTAAAGGGGCCCATGCCATAGAATCATTAACAGAAACTCTCCTGGAAGGAATTAGGACATAAAAAAAAGTCATCCAAAAGGATGACTTGAGTATTGAAATGTAATTTCTAAGTTAGTTAGTTTTTCTTAGTAGTCGAAGGACTGATTTTCTATTGATGCCCGAATAACGAGTTCTTTGTACTCCTCTGGACTTAAGCCGTCCATACAATAGTCAATCGGATTTACCGGTTTATTATTGATTCTCACTTCGTAAT
>JAHHJO010000533.1:0-2018 GCA_018680275.1 Bacteroidia bacterium | reverse complement strand
CCTCATGCACAGGCTATTGATAATGAAATTTGCAATATCCTGGTAGCATATACCGATACACAGATCGAGGCATGTGCACCGGGTTGCGGTGGCAATCAGAAGGTCCTCAGGAAATGGACAATCCTTGACTGGTGTGCAGGTGAATTCATTAGTCATGAACAGATAATTAAGGCAGTTGACAAGAACGGCCCTACTATCGGTGTTTCAAATGTTTTAGTAAGTGTCGATCCATGGAGATGTTCTGCGGATGTAGAACTTCCTCTTCCAGATCATTTATATGATGATTGCTTAGGAGAAGTTAATTATTGGATTGGAAAAGTAGATGGTGCATTGACTGTCTCCGGGAATGCTGAAGAAGGATTTGTGATGCATGATGTGCCGCAGGGAATTACAAGAGTAGAATATGTTGCAGAGGATTGCTGTGGAAATCTGACCAATACCTTTATAGAAGTGAATGTTTCAGATTTGACCCCACCAGTTCCTGTGACCAAAGAATTTATCGTGGTCAGCCTGACGAATATTGGTAACCCGGTCGACGGACCACAGGGCATTGCCAAAGTATATGCAAGAGATGTGGATAACGGATCTTATGATGGTTGTACAGGCATAGATGTGGCAGTCAGGAAAACACAGGTCGTTTGTTCTCCGGAAGATACGGTTTGGGGAGAATATGTGAAATTCTGTTGCGAAGATCTTGACGGTTTGAAATTTGTGGAAATAGATGTAGAGTTCAGGGTGACTGATGAAAACGGAAACAATAACTATGCATGGTCGACTGTAAGGTTGGAAGATAAATCATCTCCTACCCAGGAATGTCCTGCTGACCTGATCCTGACATGTGATATGGATTATAATGATTTTACAATAACGGGACTGCCTCAATCATTCGGTGCTTGCGGTGAGATCCTTCTCGAATGTGATATAAATGATCTGATAGAAGATACTGAACCAAGAAGAAAAGGACCAAACGATGGATTCTTTAATGATCCTAGATATGATGGTGTTGAAGTACCTGCGTATGATCCTAGCTGCGGATATGGTGCTGTCAGAAGACAGTTTAAATCATGCAGCAGTTGTACTCAGTGGTTTGTGATTGAACCAATTGATCCATTCAATCCGGCAACTATTCAGTTTCCTGAAGATGTCGTTGTGGATTGCGATGCATTTGAAACCGGTGAGCCGACCTGGGAAAATAGTGTATGTACTTTAATAGGTGTTTCCCTTGAATCAGATACATTCCTGTTTGAAGATGGCGCCTGTTTCAAGATATTAAATCACTGGAGTGTCATAAACTGGTGTGTTTATGATCCGGTCAATCCTTCAGCAGGTGGAAAATATGAACATACACAGGTGGTTAAGATCATCGATACACAGGATCCGGTAGTGACAGCTGCTGATAGCCTTTATTTTGATGTGGATGCTGACTGTGTCAGTTCAGCTGGTCAGCTGACAGCAAGGGCCAATGACGAGGGGCAATGTGGAAGCAAGTGGATAAAGTGGGAATTGACTTTGGACCTGAATGCAGATTGGACAGCTGATTACCTGATGAGCAGTGCTTTCCCTCAACTGGTCAATGGTGACGCAAATCCATATTATATAGAACCTACAGGAAATGACGACCTGGCCGTCGTTGAATTACCGGAAGGGATACCTTCAAGTAAAAAATGGCATAGAGCAGTTTGGAGAGCATACGATGGTTGCGGCAATAATACAAGTGTGGTTAAATATTTCCAGGTTACGGATAGAAAAGCACCGACACCTTATTGCCAGAATATCAGTACGGCAGCAATGAGTGGAAATGGTCAGGTTGAATTATGGGCGATAGATTTCAATGTCGGCAGTTTTGATAATTGTACAGATGATGATAACCTGTTGTTTACATTTACCGATGTAGCACCTCCGGGCAGGAATGATGCCGAATATGATAGCAGCAGTGATTTACAATGGTATGACGGAAGCTTCTGGTATTTCGATCCTGAAACGGGAGAATATATGGATCAGGATGATTACTATGATCT
>JAHHJO010000447.1:0-3493 GCA_018680275.1 Bacteroidia bacterium | reverse complement strand
TTACAGTGAAATGGTATTGGTAAAGGACATTGAATTATATTCTCTTTGCGAACACCATATCCTGCCTTTTTACGGTAAAGTACATGTGGCTTATATACCCAATGGTTACATCGTGGGCTTAAGCAAGATACCTAGAGTTGTAGACGTATTTGCGCGCAGGTTACAGGTTCAGGAAAGACTGACACATGAAATTCTTAATTCTTTGGATAATGCCTTGAAGCCACATGGCGTTGCAGTAGTTGTAGAAGCTGCTCATATGTGTATGATGATGAGGGGCGTTGAAAAACAGAATTCCATGACAACTACCTCTGCATTTACAGGAGTATTCAAACATGCTGAAACAAGAAATGAATTTTTACGCCTTTTAAATGGCAAACATTAATCAATCAATAGCTAAACAATTTATAACTATGTCATTACTTATGTTTCCCGGGCAGGGGTCACAGTTTGCAGGAATGGGTAAAGAAATATACTCGGAAAACCAGGGAGCAAGAATTTGGTTTGATCGGGCGAATGAGATCCTGGGATTTCCCTTGTCGGAAATCATGTTTGAAGGTACAGATGAAGATCTCAAGAAAACGAGCGTGACACAACCTGCTGTTTTCCTAAACTCCTATGTGCATTATTATATAAACAAGGACAATATTGAAATGGGAGCTGTTTCCGGCCACAGCCTTGGAGAGTTTACTGCACTCACCGCGAATGGGACACTTAATTTTGAAGACGGCCTGCAACTTGTTTACAAAAGAGCGATGGCCATGCAGGATGCCTGTGACAACACCAGTGGAACCATGGCAGCTATACTTGGTTTGCAGGATAACGAAGTTGAAAGCATTTGTGATACTACAGATGGAATTGTTGTTGCCGCCAATTATAATTGCCCGGGACAATTGGTGATTTCCGGGGAAATAGATGCAATCCAGGATGCCGTAACCGAAGCCACAGGACGGGGAGCGCGTCGTGCAATAGTTCTGAATGTTAACGGTGCTTTTCATTCTCCTTTAATGGAATCTGCGAAGCAAAAACTGGCTCAGGCTATCGAAGAAACTCAATTTTCAAAACCACTTGTTCCTATATACCAGAATGTAACAGCACAAGCTGAAACAGATCCTGAAATCATTAAAAAGAACCTCATTGATCAACTGACATCTTCAGTAAGATGGACCCAAAGTATGCAAAACATGATTGCAGATGGGCACAATAAATATATCGAATTTGGAGCCAAAGTATTAAGTGGATTTATTCGTAGATTAGATAGAACTTTGGATGTAAGTCAATTATAAAACCTGGGGATATGTCGAAGAAAAATTTGTCATCCGGTAAAATACTTATCGCAGAACCATTCATGATGGATCCTAATTTTAAAAGATCTGTTATATGTCTGTGTGAGCATTCAAATGCTGAAGGAAGTCTCGGCTTTATATTGAATAAACCCATCAACATTAAATTGAATGACCTGATCAAGGATATTCCGACGGAAGAAGAATTCAAAGTTTATTACGGTGGTCCTGTGGCTACAAATACCATCCATTATCTCCATAATGTGGGTGACATACTTGAAGAAAGTGTGCCTATTAAACCAGGTCTTTTCTGGGGAGGGGATTATGAAAAACTTAAGTTTTTTATTGAAACAGGCTTGGTAAAACCCAATAATATCAGATTTTATATTGGATATAGTGGTTGGTCTCCGGGACAGCTTGAAGATGAAATGCAATATGGATCCTGGGTACCTGGTGAATTATTTCCTAATTATGTATTTAAAACCAAATCTTCAAGGCTCTGGACACAAAGCATGGAGAACAAAGGCAACACTTACGCTGTAATTGCCCAGATGCCTAAAGGCATCAGCCTCAACTAGCATGTATAGCATTCAGAATATAAATCTTCACTTTGGAGATCTTCACCTTTTGGAGGACATTTCTTTTGTTGTCAGTAAAAAGGATAAAATCGCATTACTGGGAAAGAATGGCGCCGGGAAAACCACACTCTTTAAGTTGATCACAAAAGAATTAGAGCCTGATAGTGGCAATATAAGCATCCCTCGCAATACGAGAATAGCTTACTTATCCCAGCATTTTGACTTTGATGAAGACAGGTGCATCCTGGATATCTGTATGGATTCCTTCCAGGAATATTATGGTATTGTCGAAAGGATCAACCAGGCTAATGATAACCTGGGTCATACAACCGATGAAGACGAAATCCACAAGTTACTTGAGGAAATAAATGCACTGGAGATACAGAGAACAGCCCTCGAAGTAAATAATCCAGAAGCCGAAGCCAGCAAGATTCTTAAAGGATTTGGATTTTCGGAATCTCAATTTAAGCAGCCTGTATCCATCCTTTCGGGAGGATGGAAAATGAGAGTGCAAATGGCTAAAATGCTTTTATCAAAACCGGATTTATTGTTGCTTGATGAGCCGGACAACCATCTTGATATAGAAGCACTTATTTGGTTCGAAAATTATTTGAAGAAATATGAAGGGGCTATTGTCTTTATATCGCACGATGTCCAGTTTATTTCTAACCTGGCGAACAGGGTACTGGAGTTAGCTAATCGAAAAACATTTGACTTCAAAGGCAGTTATCGAAAATATATCGAAGCAAAGGCGATTAGAAGGGAAAAGGAACTGCAAGCCTTTACGAATCAGCAAAAACTGATTAAGAGTAAGGAAAAAACCATCAACCGGTTCATGGCCAAAGCGACAAAGACCAAGATGGCCCAGTCAATGAAAAAACAACTGGACAAAATAGATCGCATTGAAATTGAATCTGACGATTTCAACCTTTTAAAAATCAATTTTCCAGTGGTTCATGACCCCGGAAGAACTGTGGTTAAAATTACCGACCTGAACAAATCATACGGCGAAAATGAAGTGCTCAGGAAGCTGTCCATTGAAATTGAAAGAGGTCAGAAAGTAGCCTTTGTAGGCCAGAATGGACAAGGCAAATCAACACTTGTCAAGATTATTGCCGGTAAACTTGATTTTAATTCGGGTACAGTCACTATAGGTCATAATGTAATTCCTAATTATTTCGCTCAGAATCAATCGGAAATATTTGATGGCAAGTATACTTTGCTCGAAGCTCTGGAGCATGAAGCCGATCCTGAATTTCAAACCAAGGCAAGACATATCCTGGGTGCCTTTGCATTTTCAGGTGAAGATGTCGATAAAAAAATATCTGTTTTGAGTGGGGGAGAAAAGTCAAGGTTGGCAATGGCATGCCTCGTTTCAAAGAAATCCAATTTTCTTATATTGGACGAACCTACAAACCATCTTGACATACAGGCAAAGTCCATCCTCAAACAAGCTATCATTGATTATCCCGGAACACTGATCATAGTATCCCATGACCGTGATATACTCAGCGGCTCTGTGGATGTTACGTATGAGTTCAGAGACAAGAATATTATACAACATCTTGGCGACCTTGAATATGTACTTGAGAAAAGAAAAATGACGGACCTGCGTGAATTCGGACGGTCAGATGG
>JAHHJO010000514.1:0-4334 GCA_018680275.1 Bacteroidia bacterium | reverse complement strand
GTAGATATCACTGTTTCTCTTGATAGCAATGGTGAATATGATCTTGATGCTTCAGAAGTTGATAATGGTAGTTCCGCAGCTTGTGGCGGTATGGTTACGCTGGCGGTAGATCCGAATGAATTTGATTGTTCTGATATTGGTGACCAACTTGTGACCCTGACAGTCTCATCTTCAGGAGGTGTTTCGTCTACTTGTACTGCAGAAGTGACAATTCAGGATAATTCGCCGCCGACAATAGTATGTCCGGCCAATATGACCTTGCCGTGTAATTCAGATTTGTCAGATTTGACACAGTTTGGTATGGCAACTGCAAGTGATAATTGTGATGCCAATGTGGCAATAACCGTAAATAATATATTTGATGTCAATGCCTGTAATGTAGGTACGGTAGAACGAGAATTTACGGCAACAGATAACGAAGGAAATACTGCTACTTGTATGCAGTTGATAACGATTGATCCACCGACGAATCCAATTGTCGAAGCTGATATTACATGGCCGACTTCACCATTTGATGCTGGAGACTGTATTGCAGATCCAGCTAATATTGATTCAGGTATGCCGGTTGTAAATACGAGTAATGCAGATTGTTTCAATATCTCAATTTCTTTCTTTGATGTGGATCCGACACCTGGAACTTCAGGATGTTTTGACACATATGAAAGAAACTGGATGGTCGTAGATTCCTGCCAGTTAAATGGAGGGACGACAGGTATATTTACCTTTGTACAGATTATTAACCTGAATGATTCGGTTGGTCCGACAATTTCAGGGCCTGCAGATTTGACGATCATACTTGATCCGATGACATGTGATACATTCCTGAATCTTCCAGCGACAATTTCTGATTGTATCGGAGGGTTTAGCGGAACGAATGATTCACCATTTGCGGATTCAAATGCTACTGAAGATGCCACTGGTACTTACCCGGCAGGTGCGACAGATGTCACCATTACAGCAATCGATACATGTGGAAACGAAAGTTTCTATACGTATACTGTAAATGTAATTGACACATCAACAGTAATCTTTAGCTGTGACAAGATTATAGAAACGATGACTTCTGCATTGGTTGTTCCAGTGCCGGTTGAAGCAGCAGAAATTGAAATAATGACGATGTGTTCAGATACGGTCTTTGATGTGTCATTCAGCAATATGTCACCGGATATCGACACAATATATGCAGATTGTAGTTTCGTAGGATTAACAAATTATACCGTTTACCTGTGGTCAGGAAATGTAGTGATTGACAGTTGTACAAACTTGCTGCAAATACTCGATGGTGGCGGATTCTGTCCTAATCCTTTGATCGGAACGATATCAGGACTTATCTCAACTGAAGATGACCGTATGGTTGACGATGTTGTTGTAGATCTTATGGGAAGTGAATTTCCGGCAATACTGACTGAAGAAGATGGGATATTTGCCTTTCCGGCTATGCCATATGGTGGCTCCTATGAAGTTGTTCCTGTCAAAGATACTGACCACTTGAATGGAGTCTCTACACTTGACTTAATCGAGATACAGCGTCATATCCTGGGTATACAACCATTGACAAGTCCATATAAACTGATAGCTGCGGATGTAGATAACTCAGGAAGTATAACAAGTCTGGATCTGCTTGAACTCAGGAAATTGATTCTTGGTGTTTACGAGGAATTCCCGAATAATACATCATGGAGAATGGTCGATGCGGCATACAACTTCATTGACCCGTATAATCCGTTCTTGTATGATATACCTGAAGATTATGAAATTGGTTTATTCAACACCTCAATGGACATAAATTTCATAGGTGTCAAGGTAGGTGATGTCAATAATACTGCGGTAGCAAATCTTTATGATCAAAGGATTGAAGCCAGATCAGCAAGTGACTTCAGTTTTGTGGTCAACGATCAGAAGTTAAAGAAAGGTGAACTATCAAATATCGTGTTCAGTGCAGAATCGATGGAGAAAGTTGATGGATACCAGTATACACTTAAAATTGACAGGGATAAAGTAGAATTCGTTGGATTCAACCCGATTGATCCGACAATGGACCTGAACAATGTGAACTTGTCGCATTCAGATAATGGTATAATCCATATCAGCTGGAATAAGCTATCTGATTACGGAAATGAACTGACACAACTCTTCGAAATTGTGGTTAAGCCAAAATCTGATGTTTGGGTCAGTGATGTGGCTTCAGTCCTGGAAAAAGGAATTCCAGCACAGGCATACTTTGAAAATGAAATTCAGGATCTGAAAATAGAATTCAGAAACGATGAGATAGTAGAGGAGGATATCATCTTGTATCAGAACCAGCCGAATCCTTGGTTGCAGTCTACTGATATCAAGTTTTATAGTCCAGTTTCAGGAGATGTTATTTTGAAAGTATATGATATCAATGGACGTGTTGTGCATTCAAGGAATATGACCAGTTCGATAGGATTGAATAAGATCGAACTGAGGAAGGACGATGTAGGGTCTGCATCCGGGATACTTTATTATGAATTGATTTCCGGAAATGAGAGATTAATGGAGAAAATGCTTTTACTCAGATAAATAATACAGGGGGATTAAGAATTCCCCCTTATTATATTTTTTAATGTTATTTAAAATTTTGTGATATGTCGAAGGTCTCAACTATTAGTAGTAATAGTCTTTATTTGATTTCAGAAAGATGTTGTTTATTCAATATGATTAATTATTAGAGGCCATCCCAAGCATTTTTAATCGATTTTAATTATTAGTTTTTTAAAGATTTTTGAAATACAGCATAAACTCTGAACTTTGAAGATCTTCTTCACTCGTGATTATATAAGATATACGGGTGGATATTAACCAAAAATCTAGATTCTATATAAAGCCGGAATACCCAAATATTCCGGCTTTTTCATTTTCAGGATTTCGCTCTATAACTGTCAAAGAATTATCCCGCGGAGGTAATTATTTTTGTTTTAATATTGAAGCATATTTGCATAGTGAATAATGCACCATGAGTGAGCAAACTGAATTGATAGAACAGGACGTATCCAGGATTAACTTAAATTTTAAAGTAAATAAAGATTTGATTGTCAGTGAGTTTAATCAAAATCTTGATTTGTTTTTTGACAATGAACCGATCATTGTAGATGATAAAACTGTCGTATATCTTGAAAAAAAGGACAGGGCAGAAATCGATTTTAATCTTGATAGTATAAACACAAATTTTGATATTAGAGTGGAGCTACGCAGAAAAACAATTCTCAGTGAAGTTTCCGCAGACGCTCAAATTGATCTGAAGTTTAATACTAAATATGAAATTGCCAAGGATTGGCTGGTGAAAACCAAAACCGAGCTTCAGGCGCATACATGGAAAAGCAAGCCAACACTTAAGGTAGGATCATTTAGAATATCCTCAAGTGGCATAGCAAATATTATTCTTAATAGGTTGAAGCCAAGAATTGAATCCAAAATCGATGAATCCCTTCAGGAAATTCTTGATTTTCGTTATAAACTAAATGCCCTGTTCAGGATTATTAATTCACCGATCAGGATTGATGCCCTGATAAACTCTGAAATAAATGTCCAATTGGATGAAATTGGTATTTCCAGCCTGGGAGAAAACAATGATGATCTGAATGGTCAAATCAGCTTACTTACCAGGCTTCGGCTTGATCCGGTTGGAAAGGATTTAGAATGGTCCAGGTATTATATTATACCAAAAGGAGTCATCGGTACCCAGGAAACTTCTGAATTAAGTCGTTTGTTTCTTCCTTTCAATATATCCTATGAAAACCTGGGGGATTGGCTTAAAGAACAGTACAGGGGGCACAGATTTGAGGCTAATGAAAACTATTTCGTAGTTCAAGATCTCTCATTGAGCCAGGAAGAGGATAAAATTAAATTGATCCTGGAGGTCACCGGTACTGTAAATGGAACAATCGAATTGAAAGGCAAGCCTGTATACGATATTGAAAAACAGGAATTATACTCGGAAGGTCTTGAAACAAAGTTGATCACCAATAATATCATTCACAAAGCGGCTTCCTGGATATTAAAGGGCAAGATTCATGAAGAGCTTGAAAGGATCAGCTATTTCCCGCTAAATAAGATCATAGAAAATCTCCAGGCGATCATAGACAAACAATTGAAAAGTATGCTTCCAAAACAAAAGATACTTGGACGTATCAATGTTGAATCATTGATTGTTAAAGATTTTAAACTTGGTGCAGAAGAAATTCATGCTTTGCTCGACCTCAGGTTTCATATGTTTACTGAAGTGCAGGATCTGAATTTTTTCAGAAAAGGAACATGAGTATTAACCGCTGCAAAAACAGGAAGGTTGCAGATCCTGCTACAAAACCAATAGC
>JAHHJO010000056.1:0-7242 GCA_018680275.1 Bacteroidia bacterium | reverse complement strand
CCAGTATTGATCCCGATCCTTATATCCAGTGCTGTGACCCCTGGTGGTGAATTTTCTTTGATATCATACATGACCTTAATAATTTCCTGGGCAGCCATCACGCATCTTTCGGCATGATCTTCTGTTGGGTGGGGTAATCCGCCGGCACACATATAGGCATCACCGATGGTTTTTATTTTTTCGATATCATATTTCTCGATAATCTCGTCAAACTTTGAAAAATACATATCAATGGATTTCACCAGTTCAGCAGGATCAAGGTTTTCTGAAAATCGTGTAAAGCCCTTGAAGTCTGTAAATAAAACAGTGACTGATTCGTATTTACGTGCTTCTACTTTTCCGAATTCTTTTAGTTCATCTGCGGTTTCCTCGGGAAGGATGTTTAACAAGAGATTGTCGGATTTCTCTTTTTCAGCATGGATAATTGCATTGGTTTTTTTGATAAAACGATTACGTCTGAATAAGCCTATGGCCATGATACAGATCAGACCCAGGGTGATTAGGGTAGCAATGATTGTGATCCTTTGAGATTTTTTCTGTTCCTCAAGCAGGTCAACTTCAGCCTGTTTGATACCAATTTCGAAATCCGTCTTCTGGTTGGCAAGATCTCTTGCTTTTTCAACACTGAATATGGTGTCCTCAACGGACTTGAATATTTCATGGTATTCAAGGGCCCGGTCCGGCTGATCCATATGCTTGTATAATTTATAAAGCTGTTGGCTGGCATCTACTACCTGTTCTTTCAGATCATATTTTTCTGCAAGATCCATTGCCTGGTGTGCATATTTCAAAGCTTCGGGATGATCGTGTTTCTCGTGAAATATTTCCGACATTGAGAAAAGGAATGCTGAAATCGCATAATAGTCTTCATATTCTTCAAGCGTATTTATGGCAGCATTGAGATTTACTTCTGCCAGATTGAATTCATCCTGTGATGCATAGACAATACCAATATTTCCGCGACAATAGGCGGTTCCAATGGTAAAATCCATATGGTCAAACAGGGGAATGGCTTCCTCGAAATAGGAGAGGGCCAAATCATATTTTCCCTGGTTTATGTACTCATCTCCTGTATTATAGAGGGCGGTTGAAAGAGAAACAGTATCTGTAGTTTGTCGTAATGTTTCAATAGACTGGTTGTAGTATTTAATTGCATTTTCTTCATCGCCACTTACTGAATAAACATCCGCAATTGAACCATAAAGGGAGCCTTCTTTTATAGGATCATCTAACTGAATCCCAATTTCTGCAGCCTGAAAAAACGATTCCAATGCTTTACCATAATTACCCATCAATCTATTCGAATTACCTTTTTGAAGATATCCGGAATGAAGAAGACCAGTTTTGTTGCGTCGGGTTGCCTCAGAAATCAATGAATCAGCAAAGAATTCCTGGATAGCTGGATCGGTATCATTAGATGATATTAATCTTAACCTATTAAGATATATTGAGTCATTATCAAAACCTTTTGAACCCAGAGCTTTGAGGCTGTCTGCCAATTCCTGATTTTGAGCATAAACTGTAACCGGTAAAAACATTATGAGGCTAACTAGCCTCATAATGTGGTAGAATTTCATATTGATTTTATGTATTCATTCTAAGTTTTGGATCTTCTTCAATTAAAACTGATGGATTTGCTGAATCTGCATAGACAATAATATAATGTTCATCAGCTGTAGCACTGTTAAGTAATACTGTAGAACTTAGTTCTCCATTATTGAGTGTAGCTAAAGGTCCATCTGTTGCGCCTCTTCCTGTTGGTCCTATGATATCCGGGTCACTTGCGTTAGCACCTGAGGAATACCTTTTGATACCTTTCAAGATGATATTACCGTCAGGTTTCCAGGTAATTGTATCACCTCTTACCAGGTTGACTGTTACAAATTGCTCTGGATGTTCGGTTTTCCAGGTTCCTGTTGACTCGTTTTTAAGATCAACATGTGCATGATCAGTAGAATGCATTCTGACATAAATGTTATGAGTAGCCATAATTCTAAATTTTTTGAGATTAATTATATAATAATTTGATTCTTACACTTTTGTATAGAATGAAAGTTTTAAAAGTCAGTCTGTCAATAAACTTTTGAATTTATTGACTGTCACCTGCAAAAGAGAAAAAATTGCATCAGAAGAAAAACCACCTAATAATGCCAGGGTCATACGTTGAATTTCTACATATTCATTATCAATTGTAGACATTCTCAGACTAAAAAGTTCTGATATCACAAAGCCTGCAATGACCCCGATAATAATTGATGAATTAAGCTCGATCGAATCAGATGGCAGTAAGGTTGAGTTCTTGATTTTATCTCCAATGGTTTTCAGAAGGTAGAACATCACACCCAATAATGAGGCGGCACAAATGAAAATCAGATTCGATAGGAGGATAAATCCGGAGGCATCCAGCATACCTTCAGCCTGGTGTTGTTTGTCCACTATTGGTAGAAGACTCACACCAATGAGAGTAACCAATGCCAAAATTGCCAGGATTATACATTTGGAGTAAACGGGTATCAGGTACCATTTACTATCAGAGCCTTTTTTGGTGAGTTCTGCATTGATATACCGTATAGATTCAGGCGTTGAAGGTGAAATCACCTTCATTAGAGTATTATAATCGGCTATCAGCTCCTGGTAATTACTGTTTTTTTTAAGATTTAAATTTGTTGGAAGCTCTTTGCCAGTATTGACAGCATATTTGAACATCAACTCGACATTAGACCGGAGAGATTCATTACTGCTTATTTCAGTATCAGCTTCAATCCTGACTTCCTCAATCTGGATTTCAATGTTTTGCTGTTCAATAATGGGGTCCATAATGCAATTTTAAAGTCCTTAAAATAGTAATTCCCGGATTGTTTAAATACTCTACAAGACTAATTTTATATATATAAATTATTGTTATGCTTTATATTTTTCTTGCTTTGCAGTTCCCATTTCATAATTTGAAATAGCTAATACTTATCAGAAGTCATGAAAGTACATTTGATTAATGCATGGAAGGACAGATTCTTAAAACATGTGAATACTATCGGATTGAATGAGTATTTGTTAAAATACGAGTCCCTGGATAATTTTACGAATACATGGGATCTGTCTGCCTTAAAGCTGGAAGAAATATTTGATCAAAGTTTTCATTCCAGGATATCAGGCCGTTTATGGGGAGGTTCATTTAATTCCTCCAAATCCATGATGCTCTCTTTCATTGAGACCAACAGGGAGTTTGTCCGGTCCATGTTTCGAGACCTCGAAGATGAAAACAAAGATCTTTCGATGCGTGTCAATCGTTTTTTGCTTCATTGTGATGAAATGCTTTTACAATTGCAGAAATCAGGAAAGAAGATTAATGATCATTATCACACCAAACAAACAGTCTCGCTATACCTGACTTTCTTCTACCCCGATAAATACACTTTTTTTGACTACGATCATTTCAGTCGCAGTATGAAAAAATTTGAAGCACGGCAAATGCCGGAGGCGTATGATATTGAAAAGTTTTTCAGATTATCAGCGACGGTGTACAAACTAATATCAAAAGATGATGAATTGCCTGGTATATACAGCTTAGCCCTGGAGAAGGAAGGTTTGAATTTTGATCAATCACCAATGCTGATGATTTCAGACTTTTACGAGTATGTAAGCAATTCATAACTCTGAATGTGAATTTGAATCCGTACATTCTCTTTCGAAAATGTTAAATAATGATAAATAAATTCAAATTCATTACATATGAGAAAAAATAATATGTAAATTAAATATTAAAATATTTCATATATGTTTTCATATGAGCATTATCTCCCATTTGCCAGTTTTAATGCTTCAAGCATTTTCTTCAAAGCGACCGAGGTATTTCGCTATGGATTTTTATTGGATGATTTCGAAATTGGAGGTGAAGTTATTCAGCTTTATTCATATCATAACTTCTATGTTGAAATTGTGTATGGCGAAAACTTTGATGATATCAAGGCAATCAGGGGCATTACTGTAGCCGTCGCTCTTGAAAAATATACGGATTCTGACCTTTTCGACCAGGCATTAATTGACCTGTTTGCCGCCTAAAACTTATATTCAGATTGTAGGAGATCAATCCTCTTTTTGAGTTTGTTATGAAATGCTTTTGGTTTCATGACTTTAACGGACTCACCAAATGAGAGAAACAGAGATTCTAGTTCAAAGTTTGGAATCACATTAATGACAAACCTGCTCATACGCTCATTGCCTTCAATTTCCACCTGTGAATGATGGAGGGGTTTGGTCCTGATATAACTGATCGTATTATCATACACTTCAAATTCAATTTTGCTTGGTTTTTTACCCGGTTCCAGTGTAACCCCGATGATATCGTTAAAGTATATATCAGGGTCAAAAGATGCATTTTCAATATACTCCTGTAATGATGGCTGAAGCTTTGTGATTCTCTCAAGGCCATAAGTTCTCAACTGATGTCGCTCATGATTATGGGCATAGAGATACCAGCGATTATCATATTCCTTCAAGAGGTACGGACTGATTATTAATGTGTTCGCCTCCCTGTCAAATGGTTTGTATGTCATCATCAGGGTCTTTTCTTCTTTGATACTTTCATACAATTGGTCCAGCCATTTCTGGCCTGGTATCACAGGCGCCTGTTCGATATGTACGATTTTCTTTGCCTGGGTCGTGGATTCATAAGCCAGCAATTCCAGTTTCTGAATAATGTTCTCAATACCTTCAAGGTGTCTGAAACCGGTAAATTGTTGCAATAAACCAATCGCTTGTTTTAATTCGTTACTGTCAGACCTGTTGAGCGGTGCTTCTGTAATAGAGTATGACCTGTTGGAGTAATAGTAGCTTTTTTCCAGCCTGTCATATTCAATAGGCGCAAAGTAACCCAGTGCTTCATCATGTCTCATATTCTGAAGATCTCCTTTAATAGTTCTTTCAGAAAGCGTCGTATCATGTCCTGTTACTTTCCTGATTTCATGGCTGCAAGCTTCTGCCAGTGTTTTCCAGTTCCATTGTTTATCTACCTGCCTCAGGCATTTGTCTATGACCCTGTACCGGATCAAAGCATGTTTGTTCGTTGACATCGTCGATTATTATCGTGCAAATATAATGCACGATAGCTAATATTATTGTATTGTAATTAAAATAAAGTATCATGAAAAAGAACTGGCAAGTCAAAATCAATCAGGACGGAACACTATTTATCCATGGCAAAAAGAAGGATAGCAATGTTATAGACCTCTTTGGTCAGAATCAGGTTGAATATGGTCTTTGTATTTATGCGCACTACCTCCGCCCATTGCGCAAACTATTAAACAGGTTGTTTCCAAAGGCAACTATTAAAAACCTGGAAGCTATCGAGGAAATCATCCGTGATGAGTTTCTGCGTCACCAATCAGTATCCGCATTAAAAAGTCTTCTGGATGAGGAAGAGATTCCATACAGGTCTTATAGTAATGTAGCTTGAGTATTAATGATTTAATGTTCTAATGTTCTAATGTTCTAATGTGTCCATTCCTAAAAGAGGTTGATCTTATATTCTTGAAATCTTAGTACTGAGTACTTGATGCTGAATGCTTGATACTAAGTACTTCAACTAGGTTTTTGGCTAAATAACTTAAAAAACAGTTGTATAACTGAAAACTACGTTATATATTTATAGCATTGAATAACTCAATGTCTATGAAAAGATTAACAAGATCAGAAGAAGAGCTTATGCAGATGATATGGCAATATGGGCCTTGCACAGTCAGCCAGCTTATCAGTCATATGGATAATCCCAAACCACCCCATAGCACCATTTCTTCAATTATGCGCATCCTTGAAAAGAAGGGATTTGTAAACCATAAAGCTTATGGGAGAACATATGAATACTTTGCAGTGGTTGACAAACAATCCTATTCAAGGTTTTCGTTGAAGAACCTGGCTAAGAATTATTTTGAAGGGTCGATGAATGATATGGTATCATTCCTGGTTCGCGAAAATGATTTGAGCTTGAATGACCTTGGAGAATTACTCGACCAATTGGATAATGACAAAAGAGAAACAAAATGATCTATCAATACTTTTTTGAAGTCAGCATCGTCTGGCTGATATTCCTCATTATATACAAGTTCTTACTGGGCTACGAGACATTTTTTCAAAAAAACAGGGTGTATCTCATATCAGCAGTAATGATAGGCTTGCTTTTGCCTCTTGTCAGATTGCTTCCTTTTTCTTTTCAAACTGACATACTACCTGTTACCGGCTTGTATATCCTTGAAGATGGATTATCAATTACAGGTTTGAATAACGTGGTTTCGGATAATCCTGGTATAAACTGGTCTGTCATCATTTTGATGTTTTACCTGGCAGGAGTGCTATTAGGTGTTTCTCGTCTCATATATGGCCTGAACAAAATTTATAAATTAAGATCTGAGGCACTGGTTGTATCAAAAAACGGGTATACACTCGTCGTCACCAATACATTCCATCTGCCATTCTCCTTTTTCAAAATGGTTTTTGTAAACCGTGACATGCTTGAACACAAAGCAATTAAGGAGATTTTGAAACATGAGATGACACATGTAAAACATGCACATAGTTTTGATGTGTTTTTTCTTGAACTGGTCACGATCTTTTTTTGGTGGAACCCACTGATCTATCTATATAAACATGCTATTAAAGAAACTCATGAATTCCTAGCTGATCAATTAGCCTGCGATACAGGGTCAAAAGCTGGCTACAGCAGATTGCTTCTGTCCCAGGATGAAAGCAGTGTTCAATTGGCATTAACCCACCAGTTTTTTCAATCACATTTAAAAAATCGAATTAAAATGTTAGACAAATCCAATTCATCGAATTTCCGGCTCTTTAAGTATCTCATTGTAATTCCTGTCGCTTTATTGATGATAATCATTTTTTCTGCAAGCAGTGACTTTCATGATCATCACTCAATACCTGAAGAATTGATCGTTAAACTGGATAAATCAATGGATCAAAATCTATTTGATAATGGTATAAATCCAACAGGAGAAACAAATGTAGTCCAGCTTTATTCCAGCTTGAAAAACGAGTTTCCGAAGTATTCATCATACATCGAAACACAAATTGTCAGAAAAGCCAAAGAGTATGGATATGACTTGGGTTTTGATCACCATGAAAATGGAAAATATTGTATTTCCCAATCCAGTACTGAAATTTCATTTCCTGAAAGAATCCATCCGATTGTCAAGGCTGATTCAATTCCTGATAAAGGAAGAGCTGAGCTATTTAAAG
>JAHHJO010000505.1:0-4295 GCA_018680275.1 Bacteroidia bacterium | reverse complement strand
GTTTATCAATCTTTGCAATTTCAAACCATGCTAAGATTTAAGCCGGATCATCGGTCACCTTATACTTTTGATTTTGGAATGGGCTGGCGGGTAGATGATGCTTTTCAATTGATATTTGGCGTGAAATATAAGTCATGGAAGATTGGATTGGCTTATGATAATAATACATCCGGTCTCAGGGCAGCAAGTGGCAATGTCTCTGCTCTGGAGATTGGAATCAATTATGCATATACCAGGCATAAGAAAACAAATGAACCCGAAGAAATTTTACCTGTAATTCCGGATGAGATCAGGCCAACACCTGTAAAAGTGATCCTGGATAAGCCCAGCGATATACCACCAGGTGAAATCAGGATTTCTATTATCGAAAAAGATAGTTTGACTACAGATACAATCGTTGAGCATTGGCCGTTAATACATGAAGCACATCCTGATTTTCCTACAGATTATATTTTTAAAGTGCCGGGTTATTATCCTGACACTCTTAGATTGATACCTGGTGATCAGATTCCTGGTCTTGATTTTTTACACACTTTTGACCCGGAGAAAATTTTGGAAAAAGCTCCCCAAGCACCTGTAACGGAAACACCGATTGATAAACCCGAAGAAATTGTGGAGGAAATAATCTATATGGAAGAACCAATTATTCTTGAGAACATATTTTATGATTTTGACGATGACAAGATTCTTGAGGAATCCGAAGATGAATTGACTCATTTACTGGAATTATTGAACCAACATGCTGACATGGTCATTGAATTGTCTTCACATACCGATGTCAGAGGAAGTGATACTTATAATATAGAGCTTTCGCAGCGACGTGCTGATGCTGCAACGAAATGGTTGTTTATGAGAGGAATTAACCCAGACAGGGTAGTATCTAAAGGTTATGGTGAAACAAGATTAATCAATCATTGCGATGATGGGGTCCCATGCAGTGAGGTGCTTCACCGTAAAAACCGGAGGACTGAATTTAAAATTATAGCAGGTCCTACATCAGTTCGTTATCGGGTCAGCAAGAAAACTAAATAAAAAATTAATGACTCTTTAATTCGAAGCTTTTACATTTACAAGATATTTCAAACTAACAATTATAAATTATGATTTACCTGTTTTTAAAAGCACTGCATGTAATTTCCATGGTAGCATGGTTTGCCGGACTTATTTATCTCGTCAGACTATTTATCTATCATTCTGATGCACTCAATCAGGATGATGCTGATAAAAGTATACTGACAAAGCAATATGCCCAGATGTCTTTAAGGTTGTACAAGCATTTATGTAATCCTGGTATGATGCTGACCTGGTTTTTTGGAATTGCCATGATCGCACATAATGGTATGGAATGGTTTGGTCAGAATGGATGGTTGCACGTCAAGGTTCTGCTCGTGTTATTACTGACTGTATATCATCTTTATTTGAAAAAGGTTATGAAAAGTCAGGCCAATAATGAGAATAAACACTCAGGACTCAAGCTCAGGTTGTTGAGTGAAGTTCCTACTGTGTTTTTGATCACTATTGTGATGCTGGGAATTTTCAAAACCGGCGCAAATATTATGTACGTCGTTGGAGGGATGGTATTATTGGCGTTAATTATATACATTGGAATTAAATCAACGTATAAAAACTAAATCAATTCTAATGTTAAAGAAGCTTGTCAGGTACATGATCATTATTCTTATCGTTTTCCTTGTTCTTGCGATAACATTTATGGCCTTGTCACCAAAGAATATGTATTTCAAAACAAGTACATCGGTCGATGCACCTCCACATTTGGTGTATAATATGGTTAACAATCTTGAAAAGTGGGAACTGTGGTCACCTGTGAATGAGCTTGATCCTGAAGTAACGCATTCGTTTAGTGATAATCCTGTGGGTCCCGGTGCGAAATGGACTTGGAAAGGAAATGACAAGGTAGGCGAAGGAACCAGGGAAATTGTAGCTTCATCTGAAGGTGAATCTGTCAGGACAAGAATCGAATTCAATGGTTGGGACAAGGAGTCCTTCGGGCAGTGGACTTTTGTTCCTGACGGAAAGAAAACCCGGGTAAGCTGGGCTTTTGAAGGTGGAGATACTGCCTTCCCATTCAGACCATTCAATGTTCTTATGAAAAGAGGATACAGGAAAACCTATGAAAAAGGACTAAATACACTTAAGGATCTGGTTGAGAAAAGAGCTAACGAAAAAATTTACAACGGGTTTAAAATAGAAGAGCTGGTTGCCACTGAAAAGCACTACCTCATGAATCGGCAGGAAGTTAAACTTGAAAACATCCAGCAATTCTATGCACAGAATCTTGGATCGCTTTTTATGAAAGCACAGAAGGCTAAATTAGATGTTGACGGGATGCCCAGTGGATTATTCTGGAACATGGATGATAATGCATCTACTATTGATATGGCAGCAGGGATTCCGCTTAAAGAAGAATCCAATATCGCAGGTGCCCAGATGTTGACTATACCTGAAAGAGCGATCAGACAAATCAACTACTACGGTGATTATTCCGGGATAGCAAAAGCACATCAGGCGATGAAAGATTATCTAAAGGATTACAATTTATTTGTCGACTATCCTGTAATCGAGGAATATGTGACAGATCCGGGTCAGGAAAAAGATCCGTCTAAATGGCAGACAAAGATCAGTTATTATATTTCCGAGAATCAGTGAATTCGTTTCAAACTGTATGATAGGTTTTGTACTTTTTATATGTGTTTTTTTTGGTCAGTTCGTTGACCATGATTTTCACATGAGTAAAACAAGTATACATTACAAATCTGACAAACAGGTCCTCCAGTTTTCGATTCATGTTTTTACGGACGATCTTGAACTGGCAATAAGTGAATCACATAATAAAGATTTAAAACTGTTTTCAAATCATGAACATCCCAAGGCTGATTCACTGATATTTCATTACCTGGAAGATGTACTTGATATCAGGGTAAACGATGAACACCTTATGCCTGTTTACCTTGGCAGGGAAATGAGTGAAGACCTGTCGGGTACCTGGATTTATTTGGAGAAAGAAAATCTTGAGATTATATATGACATTGTCGTTGATAACAAATTATTCCTTGAGATTTTTAATGATCAAAAGAATATTCTGCAGTTGAAAGTTGATAATAAACAAAGAGCATTTCATATCCTGGATTCCGATGATCATCTAAAATCCATAGAACTTTGAAAAACCCTTTAAGATATATTATTATACTGCCTGTCAGGTTATATCAGGTATTGATATCACCTATCCTTGGTCCAACTTGCAGGTATAAACCTACTTGTTCTCATTATATGTTACAGGCCATTGAAGAGTGGGGTTTATTCAAGGGGTTTTTTTTGGGAATAAAAAGGATTCTAAGATGTCACCCATGGGGATCTTCGGGATATGATCCGGTACCCAGGAAAGAGGAAGATTCTTAATTGAAATCATGGCTCAAAATTGTCAGCTTATTTAAGCAATACAATCCTGGAAGTATTATGATCTCCTCTTTGAGTGCTTAAGTTCAACATATATACACCACCATCTAAAATGTTGAGCTTTTCTTCCAGGATTTGATAAAATGAATCGTGAGGTATTTCCGCTGAAAAGATGTTTTCATTTTTATTATTTAATACTTCAAATTGTATTTTTTCCCCTCTCTGAATCCACTCCTCAACATCAATGTTTTGCAACTGATTCCTCATAGAAATGAATTGATCCTCCGATTCATCCCTGAAGGAGAGTACTACGCAATCTGCAATCGCTACTTCAAAGACAGCTCCGGGTTTCACCTCAAAATTCATATCCAGATCTATGTCATTTCCTGAAGTAAAAAGTATATTCTGACCATTATTTATGACAGCATCAGAGGTGATATAATCCATGGCGTGAAAACTATTCTGTGTAATCGAATTCACATCAAGCGAATCACCATTACAATAATACACACCACTGCATCCTTCATCAGCTAGTCCATTACAATTGTTGTCCTGCCCATCACATATTTCGGCATTACCCGGGAAATTAAAGACGTTGTTGTCATCACAATCTGTATTATCGGAAACATATCCTGCAGGTTGGGTACAAGCGGAAATTGAGTTGTTATTATCTCCATAGGTGTCTCCATCAAAATCGGCATACCATATTGTTACAAGTCCTTCGTCGATTTGACCATCACAATTGTTATCCTGCCCGTCACAAACTTCTGTATTCCCGGGAAAATTATCAGGGTCATTATCATCACAATCTATATTATTTGATACATATCCAGGAGGTGGTGTGCACGCCATTTGAGAAGTGCTATTTCCACCATATGAAT
>JAHHJO010000274.1:0-2747 GCA_018680275.1 Bacteroidia bacterium | reverse complement strand
ATCCAACATTGGGATCTAACAGGTTCGATAGTGTTTTGGATTTTGATGATCTGATGAATGACATGTACAATGCCATCAGAAAGGCAGGAATTAATTGTATCAAGGGAAATATTATAGCCGACGAATCTGTATTTGACAGTTACCCTGTTGCACCGTCCTGGCAATGGAATGACCTGGGGAACTATTATGCATCCGGTGCCTGGGGTCTGAATATTAACGAAAATCAATATTTCGTTCATTTTGGCAACAGGGAGATCATAGGTGCGTTGGCAGAAATCAAAAAGGTTTACCCTTCAGTTAAAGGGTTAAAGTTGTCCAATGAAGTGACAATTGATTCTTCACATACCGGTGACCAGGCATATATTTTTGGCGGACCATATAATTTTGGTAAGAGAATTGTTGGAACCATACCCCAGGGAAAAGGGCTATTTACCATCAAGGGATCTATTCCTGATCCCCCTGAATTTGCTGCAGAAAGGCTTTCTATTAAACTGGATAAAGAAAATGTCCAGTCTTCCGGAGTATCCACATTGTACCGGGAAAATAAATCTGCAAGAAGCTTAATCAAGGAGTACAGTTCACCGAGCTTAAAAGATATTGTGGCAAAAACCAATATATCAAGCCTTAACCTGCATTCAGAGTGCATACTTAAAATGATTGGTTTAAATGAAAGAGGTCAGGGATCCGGACAAAATGGTATTGCTGCTATTAAATCCAAATTAAGATTCTATGGCATTGATCCGGAAGTGTTACACATCGAAGATGGCAGTGGGCTCTCAGCCAGGAACCTGATAAGCAGCGCTTCAATGGCTTTATTCCTCGCAGAGATAACCCAGGAAATAAATCTTGAAATCCTTTTGGAAACATTAGCGATTGGCGGTTATAATGGGACTGTGGGGAATATGTTTAACAAATCAGGTGCAAGAGGAAACGTGTGGCTAAAAAGTGGAAGTATGACAGGGATTCAGAGTTATTCAGGATATATCAAAGCCAAAAGCGGTAAATGGCTAAGTTTCTCTGTAATCATCAACGGGTTTTCTGCTAAAGGATCAATAGTGCGCAGGAAATTGAATGATTTAATTGCAGAAATTTATGAATCCGGTTAATTCTGCCTTATTTTATGTGAGCTAGTGAAATCATAATGAATCGCATTCTTTCTTTTATCTTATTTCTTACACTTATTTCCTGCCAGGAACCGGGAAGCCGTCAAGGTCATTCAGATAATTCCTCATTAGATTCAATAGAAGACCAGGAGACCAGCGAGTCTGGTGATGAACAGGATACAGGCGACAGGGAATACTGGCAAAAACCTGAACTTGTTATAGATAAATTAGGCGACCTGAATAACAAGACTGTTGCCGACCTGGGGTCTGGCATTGGTTATTTTTCATTCAAACTTTTGCCAAAGGCAGAAAAGGTTATTGCGATTGACGTAGATACAATTAAAATAAATATCCTTAAAAATTTTAAAGATTCGTATGCAAGTGATTTAAAGAACAAGCTGGATATTCGGCTTGTCTCTCCCAGCAATCCAAAACTTAAAGCCCAGGAAGTCGATTTGATTCTAATTGTAAATACTGTGCCTTATATCACATCCAGAATCTCGTATTTCGAAAATTTAAAAGAAACTCTCAAGCCTGGAGGAGAAATAGTCATCGTCGATTTCAAAACCAAAAGAATTCCTGATTATGTAAATGCTCCACCCTATTCGAGTCGTGAATATTTACATGTATTGGAAGATGAACTAATTGAAGCGGGCTATGATGTGACTGAAACAGATGATACAAGCCTGGAATACCAATTCATGATTTTCGCCAGCCCTGTAGAAGGTAAATAGTCGTATCAGTGTCAGAAGAATTTTAATTCTCCTTTACCTGCAACTGTCAGTTATAAAATTTCCTAAAATTATCTGATCATAAGAGCCTCACGTTCAGGACCTGTACTAATCATAGATACAGGCACACCAAGGTAAGATTCGAGGAAATAGATATAGTTCTTGGTTTCGTCGGGCAATAAATTATAATCTTTAAGATGATTTATATTTTGATTCCATCCTTGCAATGACTCATACACAGGTTTAATAAGTTCATCATTTAATTCATAAGGCACCTGTTCTGTGAGACGTCCGTCGATTTCATACTTGGTGGCTACTTTGATGGTTTCGAAAGTATTCAGAATATCCATTTTAGTTATGCAGAGGTGATCTACTCCATTTAGCATCACCGTATACTTCAGCTGAGGCAGGTCAATCCATCCGGTTCTCCTGGGACGTCCGGTTGTAGCACCAAATTCCTTACCCTCCTTTCTTAATTTTTCACCAGTTTCATCATCAAGTTCAGTTGGAAAGGGGCCGCTTCCTACCCTGGTACAATAGGATTTACTTATACCATAGACATTTCCAATTTTCTTTGGAGAAACACCAAGTCCGACACATACTCCTGCCGTCAGAGTGTTTGAAGAGGTTACGAAAGGATAGGTGCCATAATCAATATCCAGCATTGAACCCTGGGCACCTTCAGCAAGGATACTTTTGCCTTCACTGATTGCTTCCTGAATGAAGTAACTGTTATCGATACGTTTAAGTGAATTCATTTCCTCGATACTCTCAAACCACAGTGATTCTTCTTTTTCAATATCAAAATCAACTTCGGGATAGATCTTTGATAGTTTAAGATGTTTTTCTTTCAGGTTGTCATATCTTTTTCTGAAATCGTTTTGATCCAGGTCGCCTACCCTGAGTCCATTCC
>JAHHJO010000198.1:0-2509 GCA_018680275.1 Bacteroidia bacterium | reverse complement strand
GGCCAATGCCCCTGAAAAACTGGCATGTGCTTTAAGTCCTAACCTATTGCTCGCCCTCGCAGCATTGGTTACCTGCTCGATCGCCCATTCAGTTCTTTCTTTTGGTTTCCCGTGAACGGCTTCTGGTGCAAATGCATCAAACAATTCATTATAAGCAGGGTGTACGGCAACCAATTGTCCCTGGAGATGTGTTGAAAGTTCTGTGATTTCCAGGCCATATTCTCCAATCTTTCCTTTCAGGTCATCACAGTAACTTTGGCTTTCTGCAGCTTTGGCAAGATCTATCAGACGAGCTTCCCAGGTAGGAATCTGAATACCTTTATAACCAAGATCTGCTGCCCATCGACAAATAGAATCAAGAGAATTATACGGGGCTTCATCACCCATAAACTGTGCGAGAAATATAGCGGGACCTTTAATTGTTTTCATGACATCTATTTATTACAACAAGATATCAATACCCTAAAGAAGTGCAAAAATTAAATTGAAAAATGAAAAACAGAGGAGGTCTTTATTCTTCTTCCTCGCTGATCAAAAGGCCCCTTTCATTCATGAAATTGAACCATTTGATCACTTTTTTCATATCATTGATTGATACCCTGTCTTCATCATAGTCTGGTATGATACTTTCGAAGTACTCTTCTATTTTATATTGTTCAGCCTTGGGACTGACCGGGGGATTCTCTTCATATTGCTCAAGCATTTTTTCGAATACATCTCTTAAGGCGATTGTATCTTCGAGTGTATAGATCGCAACTGTACCTAATGGTGTAAATTGATGTTTTCTTACAGAATAAAATCTGGTTTTTCCGTTTTCCAGGCTCTCCAGGATAAGGCCGTTATTCCTTGATGTGACAAGTTTAAGTATCCCGCCTACGCCACTCACAGCAACAAATGGTTCTAAATTCATTTAGATTAATTTGAATCAAAAATAGTTCAATTTGAACTTATCTGATCAATCTTCAGCATCAATCTTCATTCATAATATTTTCCTGTTGGTCGATACTTTCGTCATGAACAGCTTTAATATAGTTAATGATGAATTCTTCACTTAAATCTTCCTGGATTGCCAGCTTGACACAGCGGTTTATAATTTCATTCCACCTCTTGGATTGAAAAATAGTGACGTTGTTTTCCTTCTTGTAATGTCCGATTTTTCTGGAAATTTCCATCCTGTTAGCTAATAGCCGAATGATAGTTTCATCAATATTATCAATATTATTCCTCAGCATCTCAAGCTCATTCTGGATTGGCGGATCATCCATGTGCTCAGTCCTGTAAGTAAGTCTATCCATTAAAGCACCAAAAGCCGGAGGTGTCAGTTGCTGACTGGCATCACTCCAGGCATGATCAGGGTCAATATGACTTTCGATCATCAAGCCATCATATCGAAGATCAATTGCTTTTTGGGACACTTCAAAAATGGTTTCCCGCCGTCCACAAATATGGGAAGGATCACAAATAAGTGGAATATCCGGGTATTGTCTTCTGAATTCAATGGCTATCTGCCACTGTGGACTGTTTCGATAATACTTTTCCCCGAGATTTGAAAAACCCCTGTGAATAGCTGCCACCCTGCTTGCGCCTGATTTTAATAATCTTTCAATGGCCCCAAGCCATAAGGCTATATCAGGGTTAATAGGGTTCTTGACCATCACAGGTATATCCACTCCGCTGATGGCATCTGCAATTTCCTGGACAACAAAGGGGTTTGTGGTTGAACGTGCCCCAATCCACAATACATCAATATCGTTTTCAAGACACAACTCCACATGTTTTGCCTTAGCAACTTCAACGGTTAACGGAAAACTATATTCTTCTTTTACTCTTTTCAACCATGGAAATCCTACTTCTCCCACACCTTCAAATGATCCCGGATATGTTCTTGGCTTCCAGATTCCGGCCCTGAACAGGTCGACCTTGTCCAGGTCCTTCAGGCCTTTGGCAGTATCCATGACCTGCTTTTCGGTTTCAGCACTGCAGGGACCAGAGATGATCAATGGCCTCTTTGAGAAATCTAATATCCCGGATATTGTATCTTCAGTCATTTAGTATTGTTCTCTAATAGAATGCCTAAAGTTGGAAATTGATTTCCGATTCTTCTGTTTTTTTATTCAATGCCAGGAGACCTGTTCAAAAATTCATCGTATAGTAAGGTTTGACGACTTTCGAGTGGGATTTTCCAACCCTTGATAAACAGGTGTTTTACCTGTGTTTTTGTTTCAAAAGGATCTCCATCGGTTACAAAAAGATTCGCCACTTTTCCTTGTTCAACACTACCGTAATCTTTATCAACACCAAATATTTCTGCAGGAATGATGGTAACTGCTTTTAATGCTTCTATCTTGCCCATTCCATATGCAGCAGCAAAACCTGCATTGAACGGAAGGTTTCTTACATTTTCAGTTTCACGCGTTCTTAAAGCTACTTTTACACCGGCTTTATGCATTAAACCTGCATTTGCATAGGCAATGTCATATTTATCAGAAGCACGAGAAGGCCTTGCAAG
>JAHHJO010000024.1:0-4038 GCA_018680275.1 Bacteroidia bacterium | reverse complement strand
TTATTGGACAGGATTGATCTTCATGTTGAAGTGACTCCTGTGTCATTCGAAGAACTGGAAAAGTATCAACCCACATCCGAACCAAGTACGGTCATTACTGAGAGGGTTACAAGAGCAAGACATTTCCAGGCAGAAAGATTCCAGGAATACTCGGATATTCATAGCAATGCGATGATGCCCAGCCGCATGGTGAGAGATGTCTGTAAACTGGATAATCCGGGAAAGTCTCTGCTCAAGACGGCCATGTCCAAACTGCAGTTATCAGCCAGGGCCTATGATCGGATTCTCAAGGTTTCCAGGACGATTGCTGACCTTGATTGTGTACAGGAAATCCAGGCACAACATGTCGCTGAAGCCATACAATACAGGAGCCTGGACAGAGACGGATGGGCGGGGTGAACCTGGATCATGTTTTTTCTGCCGGGAAATGTAAGATACAGATGAGGTAAATGTATTTGCTGATTTATTAAGTTAAAACTCAAATGATAAACTTGAAAAAATGGAACATTAATCGCTTTAAAAAGTAAACTACTTGCTTTTTTTTCTTGGCTTATATTCCGTAATTTAGGTTTTGTATTAAATTTTACCTAGAACAAACCCTTAATAAATGTCTCATAATCAAAGAATTAGAGTAGCGTGAACGGAATCTGAAGGTACGCTCTAAATCAAATTTGTATTCCAAAAAATTTGTTAGTTGCTTTCATCTGTCCATTGAGAATCGGATTATATCCTGATTCTGTGATTATTCCAGGGTGTTTTAAGAAAATTACGGATTTTATAAAGCATTCAAAATGACCAAATCAAACGCGCAACCAACCCTGACCTTCCTTTTTTTATTCATATCGTCAATTGTTAATTCGCTTAGTGCTCAGTGTAATAATTTACTGGTTGAGGGTGGTGGAACATATGATTCACACAACGGTGTTTCAGGAACGCCTTCTGAAGCTGGCGGGGAGCCTGATAACATTTATACCGGGATATTATCCGGAGGAGATTGGTTGAAACTGACATATCCAGATCTTACAGTTGAGTCTGAAATATGCGTGACTGTAGGTTTCAGCAAATCCAATGGAAAAGTGGAATTTAATCTTAATGGTTCAAAAACTACTTTTGAAAATTCGTCCGGAGATGAAACATACCAGGGCCAGGTATTTTGTCTAACAGTTTCTGAAGATGGATTACAGACATTGGAAATAAAAGACAAGGGTTCAGGAGATATAAAAATTGATGGGAGTAGCTATGCCGTTTGTACAGACGAACAGGATATGATTGATTCACTCGGCGCAGACGATCCGTTGAAATATATCATGCTGGCATCCAAGAAACTGGATCTGAAAGATGCTGTTGTTTCATCAGGTGGATTGGGAATCTGGACTGCTGGTGAAGAAATCAAGATTGATAAGGATTGTGTTGTAAGTACATTTGCAAGGGCAGAAAGTATAGACGACAAAAGTGAGACCGGTGTTTCATTTGCACAGGTATTGAGTCCTTCACCGGCCCCGGACAATCAGCCTCCGTCATACATTGACAACAATCCTTCAGATCTGAAAATTGACAAAAATCAACCAGATACTACAATCATCGATGGTACGGATTACAAGAAACTGACAGTAGATAAAAACAATGTGGTAAGATTTGCAGAGACTGATACTATATATATAGAAGAGCTCGAATTTAAGAATGCCAATGATGGAGAAGAGATTCATGTATTGTTTAGTTACAGAACCGTCATCATTATTGAAAAGAAGCTGAATATAGGCAAGCTTGTCTATTTCAATGAAAACCAACAAGACGGAGTACAAGTATTTGTTATAGATGGCGATGCTACTATTGAAGAGAATAGTTCATTCAGAGGAATGATCGATGCCCGGCAAGGCAAAATCGTTGTGAAGGGCAAGAAAAATGAGCCAACCATTATGGTTGGGCAGTTTATAGCCGAGGAAATAACATCTGACAAAGAAGTCGACTGGTCTCTTGATATCGAGGTGCCTGGAAATATTGTACCATCATATCCAGCGGCCCCATTGGATACCCTTCCTGATGGTAATATTATTGGCTCTGAATTAACCTCCCTTTTTGTTGCAGATCCCGATCCTGTGGTTGAGAATATTGTCGCTGATAATGTATATACACTAGAAGTGGATACAATTGCAGGCGAGGAAACGGTCACAGTATTTGTTGAAGTAGTTACGATTCCAAAGAAATATGATCTTGTAGTTCAGGCCCTCCAGGGGTTTAATTTCGAAATCTTATCAGAATACGATCATATTATTGCAGGCTTTATTCCAGTTGAATATCTGGATGAATTAAACGCCCTCGGGTTTGGTAATGATCCTTGTGTGCAGTTTGCAAGGCCGGTATTCAGACCTATTCTGGATGCCGGGATAGTGACTTCCCAGGGTGACAAAGCACAGCGATCAGACTATGTGAGGGATGGTTTCCAGATTGATGGTTCAGGCGTAAAAATTGGTATTATATCAGACAGCTATGATGCAAAAACAGGGAACAATGCAGCATTGGATATACAGAACGGAGATTTACCGGCAGCTGGTGTGGATGTGCTTCTGGATGGCGGAAGATTACCAAATCCTACAGATGAGGGAAGAGCGATGCTACAGATTGTACATGATGTTGCGCCTGGTGCGGAGCTGGCTTTTAAAACAGGTTTTATCAGTGCGGGTGGTTTTGCCAAATCTATCAGTGATCTGGATTCAACAGCTAATTGTAATATTATATGTGATGACATCACATATATCACGGAACCTTTTTATGAAGATGGTATCGTGGCGAAAGCAGCTGAAGAAGTAGTAGCAAATGGCGTCACGTATGTCTCTGCAGCAGGGAACTATGGTGAGAATACCTATAGTGCAAACTTTAATGGTGTTCCAATTCCATTTGGTTATAGGATTAGCGGATATGCTCATAATTTCCATCCCGATTCACATCCGGATAGTATTGATATTTTACAGGAGGTAAAATTAGAGCCTGGAAATTATACTATTTCTCTCCACTGGGAAGATGATTATTATTCAAACAGGTTAAATAATCCGAAAGGTGCTGATTTTGATCTTGATATATACCTGATTGATGATGACAATAATAAAACCATCAGGTACAACAGGAACTTCAACAATAAAAATACTGATCCAATTGAAGTCGTTGATTTTTCAGTACAAAATGCAACGACCTATACCAATATAATGATTGTCAGCAAAGACAGCATAAATGTAAATTTCAAGTATATTTTCTTCAGGTATGCAGGAAAAGATATAATCCGGGAATATAAAAGTGATCAATCCACTATTGTGGGTCAAGCCAACTCGCCCAACGTCATAGCCGTAGGTGCAGTACTTTTTAAGAACACACCTGAGTATGGCAAAGAAGTACCGACGCCGGCTTCATTTTCTTCGAGAGGAGGATTTTCAGTAAAAGGACAAAATCGAACGAAGCCGGACATTTGTGCTCCTAATGGAGTCAATACCACTGTAGACCTGGGCGGTCGTGGTGAAGAAATTGACGGTGATGAATTTCCGAATTTCTCAGGAACTTCTGCTGCTGCTCCGCATGCGGCTGGTTCAATCGCCTTGATTATGGAAGGACGGAAAAAGTTCCTGAATAAGGAGACAACTCCTGACACAGCAAAAGCAATATTAATAGAAACAGCATTGGATATGGAAGACCCCGGGCATGACCCTTCTTCAGGATGGGGATTTAATCAACCGGACAAAGCATTATTGGCCATTGCCAATCCAACACCGATATTGGATACCTATGAATTACCAGCAGGCATAGATTCGGCCAATATTGGAGATACGCCTTTCGAAATCACAATAAACGGGGAGTTCCTCGTAGATTCAACATGTGTCATGTTTGGAGATCAGGCACTGGCAACCAATGTATTAAGTGATACGGTCGTTACGGCAACCATTCCTACATTCAATCCTCTGGATAGTACAATAGTTTCTTTGTTTAACCCTGCAATTACGAGTTCTGCGCTGGATGGTGGTAATTCCAATGGTTTTGCATTTATTAACCCGG